>CALAVF010000328.1 GCA_937892315.1 uncultured Prevotellaceae bacterium
CGATCTGGATGTAGCCGTTGTCGCGTCCTTTGGGATGGAACTGGAGATGCCCTTCGGTGGTGTTGTAGGCAGGAACGGCTTCGACGGAGATGAGGTCGGAGAGGGTGAGGCGGTCGCCGTTGTGGAGGATGTCGCCACGACCAGCCATGTCGGCACAACGCTGGTTGGTGATGAAGCGTGTGTCGGGGGAAGAAAGTTGCTGGATGGCTCTTTGGTCGAAGTGGTCGCCATGCTCGTGGGTGACAAAGATGTAGTCTGCTTGAGGGTAGGCGGTGTAGTCGGTGGTGCGGCTGTCCAGTTGGCGAACGGGGTCAATCTCGATTTCCTTGCCGTCGAAGACGATGCGGATGCTGGCGTGCATGAGGGCGTGGAACTGAACCGTCTTGCCATTGGGTGTGGTGAATGTGTCCACTTCTTTGCCGTTCTGCATGGAGGGCGATGCCTTGGCGGTCTCTTCCGTGACGGGCATGTTCTTCAACTTCCATGCGAGGATGCCGCCCTTGAGGTTGATGACCTTGAAGCCTTCCTTTGCCAGCATCTCGCCGGCTTTGGAGGCTCGCCGACCGCTCTTGCAATAGACGGCAACGGTCTTTTCCTTCTGCAGTTGCTGTCCTGCTTGCTGGAGGAAGGTGGGTTGGTTTACGTCGATGTTGATGGCGTTCTCGATGTGTCCTTCTGCAAACTCTTCGGCGGTGCGAACGTCAACGAGTTGTACGTTAGGGTCTTGAATGAGTTGGGAGAACTTCTTCACGTTGATGGTCTCGAAGGTTTGCTGGCTGCAAGCGGTGTGTATGCTCAGTCCTAAGAGGGTGCACAGAAAAGTGATGGCTTTTTTCATATTGTATGATATTTTGCCCAAAGATACGCACTTTTGCCGAACAAAATGAAAGATTTTGTCGTTTTTCTTGCTTTTGTGTGGTGTTATTCAATAAAAAAGCCTATCTTTGCACCGCATTTGGTTCCCCTCCCTCCCTTTTGAGGAGTGCGACGGGGCTAAGATGGGAACGTGGTGTGAATCCACGACATTACCCGATGCTGTGAGTCCTTTTTACAGGGTGGTCAACAGTGTCACTGGAGCCAAAGGGATGCCTGACAGGCGGAACTTTGGAATCTCTGGGAAGACCGAGCCACGCCAAGGATGAAGTCAGAAGACCTGCCATTTGCTTCCTGCAAAGGAAAACGTGTGCCTGCGGGATTATGGGCATAACGGAAACTGGAAAGAGACATAGATGTGTAATGTGTGGGCTGATGCCATCCTTCGGTGGGATGTGCTGTACCCTTATATCGTTACATTTTCCCTTTGTCCATTCTATCATAAAATATCATATTAAAGTTTGTAAATGCCGGGTGCCCCGGCTGTGAAGTCGGGGCACTTTTACTTTTAACGTATTCATGGAGTGTATCTAAACAAAAGAGATTATGATAAGGAAAATACTTGTAGCAAATCGTGGAGAGATTGCCATCAGGGTGATGCGTAGTTGTTATGAGATGGGCATCCGTTCGGTG
>CALAVF010000329.1 GCA_937892315.1 uncultured Prevotellaceae bacterium
GCCTTCAGGATGTAGTTGGCAAAACCTTGCGTAGCCATGCCCACGATGTACTTGTTCATGCGGTTGGTGCCCGCACCCATGATACCGCGCAAACCGCCCGTACCAAACTCCAGATTCTGATAGAACGCATCGATGAGAGCCGTCTTGTCCTCCGCATCGAGCATAGCCTTCACTTCTGCCTGTGTCTCGGCATCGAAAGCCGGCGAGAGCCACTTCTGTGCCTCAGCCGTACATTGCTTAATCAATTCCTGATCCATAATATGAGTCTTTGTTGAGTAATTATTCTTTTGCAAAGATACAAAAAATTTTTGGAATAAAAAAGAATTTCCGCTTTTTTCTTCTTTTGCCCTAAAATCACGCCAAGAACCGCTAACCAAACTCATCTTTTTTCAGAAATCTGTCAAAAACGCCAAATGCCAAAAACGCCAAATGCCAAATAAGAAAAAAACGTCCCCTATATTGATATTATAATAATTATAGGGATAGAAGTAAATGGATAGGAACTATATAATATATAATAACACCTTTTTCAACCTTATTTGGTATTTGGCGTTTTTGGCGTTTGGCACACACGTTTACCCTCACAACTGACACACCCACCAACGTGATTACGCTACCCCTGTCATCGTAATTTCGGTAAAGGGCACAGCGTAAACACGATGAAGGGAGCAACAGAAATGCGGAGAAAGAAAAACGAACCCAATGTTCACTTTTTTAGGAGAAAAATAGAGAGATTGTGAAAAATGTTGTATCTTTGCAACCGAAAAGCAATACAACTGTAATACAACAGCAATACAAAATAGTACAAACATGGAAGCAACAATCGTTAGAAAAACAAAATCTTTCCGTTTGCGTTCAGACCTTTTGGAAGGATTGCAACGAAATGCAAGACGAACAAACCGTTCACTCAACAACTATGTGGAGAGTGTGTTATTGGATGTAGTTTATCATGAACCCAATGCTGTGACAAAAGCCGCTATTGAAGAAGCGGTATCTGGCCGCAATCCCAACAAAGTTTACAGCAGTACAGAAGAAATGTTCAACGATATTCTGAACGAAAAATGAAATGTCTGCAACCTACCACACAATACCGAAAAGATTTGAAACGTTACCGCAACAACCCTAAGAAACTGAAAGCATTAGCAGAAATCTTGGAGAAGTTGCAGAATGAGCAACCCATCCCACCAGAGTATTACCCTCATCCCTTATACGGCAACTATGAAGGATGCATGGAATGCCACATCGGTGGTGACTTCCTCCTGATATGGATTGACGAAGAACGTGACATCATAGAATTGGTGAGACTCGGCAGCCATTCAGAACTATTCGGATAAGAGTTTTGGGGCCAAGTGAGGGTTTTCGATGATTTTGTTGAGCCTCATTTCACACGCTGCAGGGTGTATTCCTTTTTGCCGTCGTTGCAGCGGAGGGATTTCCCTTCATTCTGAATGACATAGACAGCATCGCCTTTGCCGCGTTGACCACCGCCAACGACGGTGATGACGTTCCCTTTCTGAGTGTATTTCAGGAGAGGTTTTTCTGCAATGGCTTTCGCCATCTTCTTTTGTGCCATCTTGAGCCCAAACTTCAGCATGAAGTTGGCATCGGGCTTCGCCTTGATGGTTGGTGTTTGCCTCACCTCCGTATCGGTGACAAACTCCAGTCGGACGCTGGCATCAACGTCCGACTTTTCCGTGCCCTGATTCATGATGTCTTCGCCGTAATAGACACGCCCCTTCATACTTTGTGCCGCACAGAAAAGGGCAAAGACAAACAGCAACAGGACGGTCAATAGAGATCTTTTCATGTTGGTTCTATTGGGTCTTCAGGGAGAGTTTGACAGGTTTCAACGTGGGGGAAGAAACGGTGATGTTCACCTTGCCTGGAGTGCGAGTGCTGCGGAGGATGCACTGCATATAGCCCGTTTGCATCTGCTTGGTAGTCACATTGTTGAAGAGGTCGTTCGTGTAGTGGTCGCCATTGTCGAGAGAGACGAAGGTGGCGGCGCCAGAGACGGATACCGTCAGTTCATCCGTGGCGTTGGGGACGATGCGACCTTTGCTGTCGATGGCGTAGATGTTGAGGTATTTGAGCGACATGCCATCGGCTGACCACTCTTTTGTTTCCTCCACGATTTTGACACCCACCGCCTTGCCACTCGTTTCTATCTCATGGCGAGCCACTTCCTTGCCACCCGTTCGGGCAACGGCAACGAGTTTGCCACCAGTGCCGTAGTCGATGCCGCTCCAGAGGATGATGTTGCGTTTGGCAATGTCGGTGGTGTCGTTCTTTTGCGTGCCGAGTGATTTGCCGTTGCAGATGAGTTCCACCTCTTCTGCGTTCGTGTAGGTGAACACGTTGGGGTGCGAACCTTCCTGCTGGTTCCAGTTCTGGTTGATTTTCTGCTGCCCCACCTTGATGTCGTTCCATTCGAGGCTTTCACCCTCGCCATCCACCACGCCGATGCGAACAACGGGCTCGCTCGGCTGGATGCACGACTTGATGAGGTATGCCTGCGGGAAGGGTTGCAGGGTATGGCTGAAGAAGGAGTAGTTCCAACCCTTCTTGGGCCATCCGTTCGACTCGCCCCAATATTCGATGGCACCCCACCAGCAGAGCCCCACACCACGCTGCCTGTCCATGCCGTAGAAAGGTTGCTGCAACTGGTTGGTCACCGCCTCGCTCTGGAAGAGGATGAGGTCGGGCTTATGGTCGTAGTAGCCGTGGTAGGCATCCCACTGATAGTTGAACGATGCCACCTCCGTCTCGCAAGCCAACTCTGGGGGCACGAGGTAGGTCTTGAAATCGGGTGTGCCCCTTTGTGCACCTGCACGAGCCGGAAACATGGCAACGGTGGTGGGTCGCGTCTTGTCGTATCGCTTCACCATTTGGTCGAAAATGCGATAGGTGGTGATGCCCCAGTCGTTCGTCTGATAGCCGCTCCAGTCAGAGCGTGTCTGAAGTTCGTTGCCGAGGCTCCACAGCACCACAGAGGGGTGGTTGCGGTCACGCTTCACCCACTCTGTCAGCAGTTCTGACCATATCTGCATGAAAGGCTTTCTGCCGCCCCAATAGTCCTTGTCCGACCACTTGTCGATGAGTTCGTCCACCACGAGGATGCCCACCTTGTCGGCCACGCGGTAGAGGTCTTCCGAGTAAGGGTTATGGGAGCAGCGGATGGCGTTGTAGCCAAAGGCTTTGAGGGTGCGGAGTTGGCGTTCGATGGCATCGGGGAACGCTGCCACACCGAGTGCTCCGAGGTCGTGGTGGTTGGCAATGCCGGTGAGGAACACCTTCTTGCCGTTGAGTTTGAAGCCGAAGTCAGTGCCGTATTCGATGGTGCGGAAGCCGAAGTTATCTGACAGAGAATCAATGACAACGCCATTTTCGACCAGCACAGCCTCAACGGTGTAGAGATTTGGCTGAACCAAATCCCACAGCAGGGGGTTGGTCACAGTCATTGGGGGAAGGAGCACCTCAGTGTTGTTCTGGATGGTGTGGTCGGGCATACCCTTTTCGGCCGAGGCGACCACCTTTCCAGCGGCATCCTTCACACACGCTTTGATCTGCACCTCGTGACGTTGCCAGCCAACGACCTGCACCTGCACATTCACCTTATCGCCTTCCGTGTTCACATACAAGCCGTGCCTTGCAATCCTCGTCTGATTGCTCGAACGAAGCCACACGCTGCGGTAGATGCCGCCACCTGTGTACCAGCGGCTTCCGTTCACAGGCCCCGTGCTCGAATACACCGCCACCACATTCTCGCCGCCATAGTTGACCGCCCGGGTGATGTCAGCCTCGAAGCCCGTGTAGCCATACTCGTTGCTTGCCACTTTCTTGCCGTTCACGTACACATCGCTCACGTACATCACCCCCTCAAAATCCAGCACCAGACGCTTGCCCTTCAGGTCGGCAGGCACCGTGAACGACTTCCTGTACCAGCCCTCACACATCCGTTTGAATCCTCTGCCCTTGTTCTCGTTCTCGTCCCACGGCTGCTCAAACTGATAGTCGTGTGGCAAATCCAACCGCCGCCACGCACTGTCGTCATAATCAGCACGTTCGGCACCCTCTGGATTGCCCAGTTGGAACTTCCAGTCGAAGTTGAACAACACCTTCTGGTGCTTCACAAACTCACTCAGCGGGGCATTCTCAGCCACCTTCCCCTCCTGTTTCTCAATGTATTGAGCGGAGGCGGATGCGACACCCAGCCACAACATCAGTAAAGGTACAAAAAATCTTTTCATATCGTATCAGTTAGTTAGTTCATAAAAATCGCCGCCGACCTCATAAGTGCAACTCCACATCCTTCCCGAACGGTGCCAGAGAGAGGCGAGCCATCTTGAAGTGCTGCTTGCCGAACGGAATGCCGATGATGGTGATGTAGAGCAGCCGCCCTTCTCCTTTTCGAGGGCAAAGTTACATCTTTTTTATCATTTTCCAAGCCTTTTTCCCACTTTTTTCTGCATCCCTTCCATCTTTTCGAGCCTTCCCCAACCCACCGATGCCCGCACCTCTCTTAAAACTAAACTTAGATTTTATAAAATCCAAGTTAGATTTATATAAATTTAAGTTCAATTTTATAAAATTTAAGTTGAATTTTATAAAATCTAAGTTTAGTTTTAAGAACATCTGCCGAAAAAGCAGTCAAATGGCACCAAAAAGACATGATGAAAGCCACGAAGGGGCGACGGACTTTCCTGTCCGCCGCCCCTTCGAGGTAGTATTTCTGTTTCGGAATTGTCAGTTTCGGGTTACTTCTGCCAAGTCACCTTGCCCTGCTTGATGACGTGGCCACGGTAACTGCCATCGACACGCTGACCAGAGAGGTTGTAAACGTTGCTGCCCTTGGCTGCCGACGCTGCGGAAAGTGCAGCAATGGCATCGGGAGCGTCTTCTGGCACCACGGTGATGTTATAGACATAATACTTGCCGTTATAGCCGATGGCGAGACGGATGCGGTACTGAGCATCGGCAGCAAGGTCTTGCCAAGCCTCCACATAGAAGCCGCCTTCTTCGGCACGGTAGGAAAGTTGATAGACGGCATTTGCGGCACCCTCTTCGGTGTCGATGTTGCAGGTCTTGCCGTCGGCATCAAATGCGTAGCCTTCGCCTGTGAAGTTCACTTGACCGAAGATGGTCGCAAACGACGGAACCACCCACTGTGCATCCTCAGGCAACTCCGTCTCTTCGATGCCCAAGGCGGTGAGGGCTGGTGTGATGTCCACCGGTGTCAGCACACCGTCGTAGCCAGCCACGAGGGTCACGTCTTCTTCACCCACCACGGTGTTCTCCACGATTTCCGTCACGAAGTCGATGCGATACTTCACCGTATAGTAGTAGCCGTTGGCTTCGTTCACATAGTAGAACTCGCCCTCGTAGGTCGTGCCAGGGTCGTCAGCACCAGGCACGTGTCCCCAGTTGCCAATCACGCCATTGTTCACGTTCTCGAAGAAGTAAGCGTGTTCCTGACCATACCAGCAGAAAGAGCCGTCAGCCGTCTTCCAGAAACCGTATGGCGTGGTGGTTGAGCATTCTTTTGTCCAAGCACCTTCGGCTGTCTTGGCATAGAGGGTGAGTTCGTCGCCCTGCTCGCACTCCGTCAGTTCGCAAGCACGCTCATAGTTCAGATGCACATCGTAACCTACGCTCCAACTATCCTCGTTGGCAAGGCCTTGCAGATAGAGTTCTTCGTAACCCTTCTCGACGAATTCGGATGGAGCCTCACGGTTAGGAATCACCTTCATGGTGACATTGATTTGCCACATCATGTCGTACCAGCCGACATATACCGTTCCGTGGCACTCTTCTGTGCCGTCGCCATCAAACACGCCTGGCATCTGACCCACATTGAGCGAACCGTCTGAACGCAACTCGACAAACCAAAGTTGTGCACCTTCCTCGTAAGGAACCACCTTGCCGTCCATCGTCATCCAGAAGCCTGCCGTGGCGGTGAAGTTAGGATTCAGATAACCTTCATCGTCCAGATAGAAAAAATGGAGGTCGCCTGCACCGCATCCGAGAGAGTCGAGTGCCTCGGAGAGATTCCAATTGACAGTTCTGCCATTCCATCCATTGCCCACCTGGTTGTTGGTATATACATCGCTTTCGCCAAAGACGGTACACTCCTCCAATGGACGCATCGCCTGACCGATAATCTCCACATCGAGGTTGTACAAGATGGCATCTTCGCCAATGATGGCATAGAGTTGAGAGTGTGCCTTCTGACCCACTTCGGATCCGTAGTAGGGTGCAAGCCACAACCAGAAGATGCCATCTTCGGTCAACTCCACATCGCCGCCTGTCCAACCCCAACTCTCTCCTGTCCACGAACCAGCCACGAAAGTGGTCTTGGCATCGTCGGCAAAAACAAGAGGCCACCAACCCATCGTACCCAACGATTGCAACTCGTCTGCCACAAAGAAATCTTCGGCAGTTTCGGAATTATCGTACTTCCACAGGTACAGGATATCGCCTAATTTGGCTGATGCATCGGCGATGCTGACTCCTGCCCGTTCGAGCAACGGGTTGACATCAATTACAATCCAACCGCCCTCAGTGGTGGTCATCTGATAGTCAATCTGAACGGTATCGATGATGTTCAGATTCTTGTAGTTGGTCGTCGGTGTAGGCAGTTGTGCCTTTGCCAACAAACTGAATGATGCCATGCACAACATCATGGCAATGAGCATTGAAGCCCTTGAAGTAAAGATTTTCATGTCAAAAAGGTTTTATAATTGTTAGTATTCAGTTTGATTCTTCCAGCAGTTCCTTGATGAGAGCAGTGAAATAGGGCTGCATCTGCTTGTAGGAGAAGGTGACCGACGGCATCCCCATCGCGTAGGGGCCAATCTCGTAGGCACCATAGGCAAAGTCCACGCCCTCATCTGACAGGGCTGCCCCGTCGCTTGGGAAGTCAATCTCTTCGTTCATTTCTTCACCGTAACCTTGCCCTATCAAGTCCTTCCTAATCATCTTGAGCACAACGGGCTGACTTTCGGGCTTGATAATGTCATTCAATGTCAACTGACGCATGTGCTTCAGGTCGAATGCCATTGCATAGCCAAACGGCATCGGGTGTACACCACAGGCGGCATACTCCGACCCACCGATGCGGATGACCAAGAGGCTCTTGGTACACTTCTGCACATTGACCTCCTTATAGTAAGAGTCGCCCGACTCGAAAGGCCAAACGATGTCGTCTTCATCTTGATCGTCCAGTTGGATGTTGCCCAACATACGGCAGCCTCCGCCTTTGATCTTGAATGCCGAACGCACATCGGTGACACCCTCCGCCTTCAGTTCGGCATATTTGTTTGCCACCTTTTCCACCGTGACGGGTTCCTCAACAGACTCTTCTGCCGCATCGATGGTCAGCCACTGGTTGATGAACTTCACCACCTCGGCAGGACCAGCCACCGCCTGAATCGTGTGGACAGTATAGTCGCAGGTCATATTTCCCACTCTGTAGCCACTCCCGTCTCCTTCATTACTATCGACCTGAATTTTCGCCTTGTAAGAGGACGAATCGGACAGTTCGACCGATTCAAACTTGAGAACCGCAGCCGTGGTATCTACCTGCACGGTTGCAGACCCATCAGCACCCTCCGCACCGGAGGCTGCCCCACCCTTGTTTCCTGAACACGCCATCAGGCTCAGAAGCATCAAGGTCGTTGCTATGGTTTGTAAACGTATCATACTTTGTGATGGTTAAATCTTACTTTGTGGCAAAGATAGCCATTCCTTTTCAATCTACCTAACAATCCCCGCTCATTTTCACCGATTCTGCACCAAATTGGCTCGCTCATTCTCCATTTTACACTATAAGGGAAAGTTTAAGGCGGTCTCTCCTATCCAAATGTTAAAAAACGAAGAAAAGGATAAATAATTCACAAAATAATTTGGTTTATAAAATAAACTTCTTTAACTTTGTATCGTGATTCGAACACAACCGCCGTTTCATTCCCTTTCTGCAGGAGGGTTTGGGGCGGCAAGAGAGCAGTAAAAGAAATTCAAAAATCGGGTCGAGTGTGTCCTATATATAAATAATGTGTAAGGACAGCCCCACCCAAAACAGAATCAAAACAATGGAAGAAAAGAAAAATTTGACTGCAGAGCGCAGTCTTGAAATTATCCGTGAATCAATAGAGCGCAGTCAGCGCACGATAACCCAAAATTCAGCATTACCACTAATATGGTGGGGAATCTGCGTTTTCGCCCTCGCAGTGCTTATCGCTTACTTGTGGCAAAGCCATGGAGGACCCGTCTGGAATCTCCTTTGGGCTGCTATTTGGGCAATCGGCTATATCGGTAACTGGATGATTGACAAGAAAAGAGAAGCCGTTCCAACGACCTTTGTAAGCAAATGCATCGGATATGTATGGACGACATTTGGCATCTTCTGTGGTGGTACAGGCATGTTGCTCGGATTGATTGGCAGCGGAGTCATACCTCTGAGTCTGGTTATGCCCAATGTGTTCATTTTCGGTTGTATCACAAGTGTCATTTCTCTCTGCTTCGGAATGGGTACGACCATCATGGGATTTATCATCCGAAACCGAGTCATTCAGGCTTGTGGTCTCATTGCAGGCATCGGTGGATTTTTCGGCGCACTACATTTTCCGGGGCACGAACAACTCTACGTGATGGCAGCAGTGGCGATTACCGGTCTTATCTTGCCAGGTCTCGTCATTCATTTTCAACACCATAAATAAGGAGGATATGAGCCTATGTTCAAGCCATTAGACCCTTTGTTGCACTCCGAACTTCGCCTTGCCGTTGTCTCCCTGCTCATCAGTGTGGAAGAAGCCGAATTTCCCTACATCAAAGAGCAGACGGGTGCCACGGCTGGCAACCTCAGCGTGCAACTCGACAAACTCTCCACGGCTGGCTACATCGACGTGGAGAAGACTTTTAAAGGCAAGAAGCCCTGCACCCTCTGCCGCATGACCGACAAGGGACGCAAAGCCTTCGAAGCCTACGTAGAAGCGTTGAAAAGTTACCTAAACGTGATGTGAAAGAACAAAAATAATTCATGAAAAATTCATGGCTAATTGGCTACGCCGAACTAAAGGTTCGTGATAATTCGTGTTTTTTCTTTTTAACATGAATTGCCATGAATTAACCATGAATTTTTCATGAATTCTTATGTTCCTATTCTTCCACTTCGCCAAAATACTTTGTTTCTGCCAACTTCAGCAGATACTGCCCATACTGGTTCTTAATCATAGGCTGAGCCAACTCACGCAGTTTCTCTGTCGTAATCCAACCTTGACGATAGGCGATTCCTTCGAGACAGGCGATTTTGAGGCCTGTGCGTTTCTCCAGCACCTCGATGAAAGTGGAAGCCTCAGAAAGCGAATCGTGCGTACCCGTGTCGAGCCAAGCAAAGCCACGACCGAGCAGTTGCACCTTCAGGTTCTTCTCCTTGAGGAACTCTTGATTGACCGTGGTGATTTCCAACTCGCCACGTGGTGAGGGCTTGATGTTCTTCGCCACTTCCACCACCTTGTTGGGGTAGAAATAAAGACCGACCACAGCATAATTGCTCTTTGGCTGCTTCGGCTTCTCTTCAACAGAGATGATGTGCTCTTCATCATCCAATTCCATAATTCCAAACCGCTCCGGATCATTCACGTAATAGCCGAAAATCGTGGCCCTTCCCTGCTCCGCGTTCCGCACCGCTTCCCGGCAAACCGTGCCGAGACCGTTGCCGTAAAAGATATTATCGCCAAGTACCAGTGCTACGGAATCATTGCCTATAAAATCTGCTCCAATTATAAAAGCATCGGCAAGACCTCTGGGCTCAGCCTGTACCTTGTAGGTAAATGTCATCCCCAGCTGGGAACCGTCACCGAACAAATCTTCAAACACCGGCAGATCCCGCGGTGTCGAAATGATCAGCACCTCCCGAATCCCGGAAA
>CALAVF010000330.1 GCA_937892315.1 uncultured Prevotellaceae bacterium
TGACCGTTAAGATAGACGACCCGGACATCAGGAAAAAAGCCTGTTTTGCCGCCAATCTTGTAGGTAACAAAAAATTATCTGAGAGACACTATGAGGATGCCATACGGATGTTTAGATATAGCAACAGCATGGCAACAAAGGCGGAAGAGCAGGTGATATTTCTGAATTCTTCGCTGCTCGTTCATGCGTTATGTCTTACACATCATCGTGACGCACTTGTTGAACTTCAGAATCTTGTTGCTTTGTTGCAGGAAATGCAGTCGAACACCTTGCGGGGTGGCTTTCCCGTGGAGTATGCCGATGGGATGAGGCAGGTGATGAACCATACGTTGCAACCTCTGATGAGCGAGGTGCTCAAGACTTTTCCCGATGCTGAAGCATATAACTATTGCTTTAACCTGATGCTCTATCTCAAGCAATTCGCTTTCTACCAGATGGACAAGAGGGAAAAGCCGGATATCAAGAATGATTTGTGGGTGGATTATAGAAGACTATTGGCAGCAAGCCTACACGACGATGAGATTGCCATAGAATTTGTTCCTTACCTCGACACCAACGGTCAAACGATTTCGGGCGATTGCTATGCCGCCTATGTCCTTGAAAACAATGGCAACTTGCATTTCATCAATGTGTGTGGAAAGGAAAAGGTGGAGGAAATGTACGAGTACAACGACAGTACCTGGATGCTATATGATGTTAAGGACCATCGGTTGGATTCCATGCTTTGGCAGAAATTGAAACCTTACGCCACAGGAAAAAGCCGTATCTACCTCGCACCGTGTGGTATGCTCAACCGCGTCAACTTCCTCCTTTTCGACCCTCGCATACATGAACTGTCCAGTTTGTGCGAACTAACTAAATCTTATCCGGAGAATCCCCGTTCAGAAGTGCTGCTCATCGGCGATATTGATTACGACGAGAGTATCATCAGCACGATTAGGGGAGATCGCGACTGGGGTGAACTGCTCGCCACCAAGCAGGAGGTGGACAGTATCACTACAACGCTGTCGCCTTTTTATCATGTCACTAAACTAACAGGAAAAGAGGGGTCGGAACCTATGGTCAGAAGACTGTTGGAGTCATCTCCTGCAATATTGCATTTTGCCACACACGCCATTTGCTATACCGACAGTGCACATCGTAGCCAGCAACCCTTTTTCAACTTCCCCTTCAACTACTACCCTGAGCGGCGGGATCTATCCTTCACGGGGTTGGTCTTGTCGGGAGGAAACATGGGATTCCAACAAACAGGAAATCGGACATTAGAGGATGATGGCATCTTGTTGTCGGAGGAAATCTACCAATTGCCCCTTGAGGGCACTTCCTTGGTTGTCCTCTCCGCCTGCAACTCTGGCAATGGTATTTTCGACGACATAGAAGGAACATTCGGCTTAGTCAAGGCCTTCAAACTCGCAGGTGTGAGAACAGTGATTGCCAGCCTCTCCAAGGTTGATGACGAAGCCACCAGCATGTTCATGACCTTCTTCTATCGTTGTCTCTCACAGGGAGAGCAGATACACGACGCTTTTGTCCACACCATCAACCACATGAGAGCCCTATATCCCGACCGACCCAAATACTGGGCTTCGTTTAAGATGATAGATTGTATGGAGTGAATATTTGCAGAGCATCCTTTTTTTGTTTACCTTTTTCC
>CALAVF010000331.1 GCA_937892315.1 uncultured Prevotellaceae bacterium
AGTGGGAGTCCCCGTGACGAGTGTCGCGGGGACTCCTTTTTTTGTCTTTGTCTGTCGTTTTTATCTATTTGGACGTGGAAAAATAGTCTAAAAATGTCGGTGGAAGGGTAATTTTTTCTATTTTAGTGAAAAGTGTATGAAATCCCGAAAATAAAACTCTCCAGAATTGGGGAATTTTACGTAACTTTGCATATTGAAATAGAATTCTTATAGATTAAAAGAGATAGGAAGAGATGCTTAGAACGATAAAAATTCTTTGTGTTTTGTGTTTGTGGGCTTTTGTGCCAGTCTTGGCATCTGCTCAGCAGCAAGCGACGGTGCAGCCTAATCATCAAGGTGGGAAAACGGTACGCTTGTTGTATGGTCGTGTGACGGATGAACGAGGTGAACCATTGCCGGGTGTGGCAGTGTTTCCTACTAATTTTGTAGAGTATGGTGCAGCAACAGACGATGATGGTAAATATGTGTTGAAGAATGTGCCTGCAGAAGCAAAGTCTGTGACCTATCTGATGCTGGGCATGAAGAAGGAAGTGTTGATGATAGGCAAGAAGGACAAGATGGATGTTGTCTTGATAGAGGATGTGAACTCTTTGGAAGATGTGGTGGTGACTGGATATCAGAAGATTGACAAACGCTACTCCACGAGTGCGGTGACTTCTATGAAGATGGAGGATGTGAATATGCCTGGATACGCAAGCATCGACCAGATGCTGGAAGGTAAAATTCCCGATATGGTGATTACTTCCAATAGTGGAGAGATCAACTCAACCCCACGTTTGCGAATTCGTGGAACATCAACGCTGATTGGTAATCGTGAACCTTTGTGGGTTTTGGATGGGATTGTGTTGACCGACCCTGTCGAGTTGAGTCCCGATGTGTTGAATGACCCAGATTATGTCAATCGTGTCGGAAATGCAATCTCTGGCATTAACCCTCAGGATATTCTTCGTATTGATGTCTTGAAAGATGCAGCGGCTACGGCATTGTATGGTACTCGTGCTGCCAATGGTGTGATAGTTATCACCACCAAAAGTGGGCGTGAGGGTAAACCAGTCTTATCTTATTCGGCAACATTTACGGGCAGGCGTCGTCCTTATTACACAGATTCCAAAATCAACTTGATGAATTCTAACGAACGAATTCAGTTCTCTCAAGCACTTGTAGACCAGCATTATATGTATCCGAGCGGTATGCCATTGGTTGGCTATGAGAATGCGTTAAACAACCTCTATGCAGGAATCTACACACAAAGTCAGTTTGATGCGGCAGTAAACGAGATGGCAGGTCTCAATACGGATTGGTTTGACATCTTGTGCCACAATTCTTTTTCTCACGACCATAGTTTCTCTGTCTCAGGAGGAAGTGATAAGGTTCGTTTTTATGCTTCATTAGGTTATACCGACCAAGATGATGTCATCAAGAACACGACAAATCGCCGTTATACAGGCATGGCAAAGTTGGATATTCAGTTGGCGAAGAAGTTGGACTTGGGATTTAATATCAATGGTTATCAGAATGATCGCAACTACAATGCCAGCGAAGTGAATCCAACAGATTATGCATACAACACGTCTCGTGCCATTCCTGCTTATAACGATGATGGCTCTTATTATTACTATAAGAAAAGTACAGGAACGGTGGCGGGATACTTGAACTATAATATTCTGAACGAACTGGAAAACTCTGGTCAGAAGCAAGAGGTGAGCAATCTGATGGCGACAGCAAACTTGCACTATCAGCCAATTTCATGGCTGCATCTGAATGGTATTTTGTCTGTGACCACTTCGTCGAGCACTTCTGAGACCTTGTATGGCGAACAAACGTTCCACAGTTCCTATCTTCGTCGGAGTGAACCTGGCGTGGTACCTGACGATGACAGCGAAATGCCGTATGGAGGAGAATTTACGAAGGCAACGACCAGCACCAAAGGCTATACCGCCCGTCTGCAGATGGACATCAACAAGTTTCTGGATGCAGAATATGCCCATCTGATTAACTTCTCGTTGGGCGGTGAAGCCTCTTCTTCTCTCTATAAAGGCTACACACGCACAGACCGTGGCTACTATCCTGGCCGTGGCGAGACCTTTGTGGTGAATGTGCCAACTTCTTACACCAATTATTACAGTTGGGTGAGCGGAAATGTGCCTACCATCACAGACCAGAAGACCAATCTGCTTTCTGCATACGCCACACTTTCCTACACTTATAAGGATTTGTTCACCCTGAATGCCAACACACGATACGATGGTTCAAACAAGTTTGGTAGCCGCAGTAATGAGAAGATTCTGCCCATTTGGTCAGTTTCAGGCAATGCCAATTTGAAAAGCATCGCCCACATCAATGCTGACTGGATAGATTTCCTCTCGCTTAAAGCCTCTTATGGTGAACAAGGAAACATGCTTGACGACCAGACCCCTGTGATGGTCATCAAGAAAGGGACGATGGATGCGTACTATCGTGAGATGGTCACCACGGCAGCCTATTTTGCTAACCCCGATTTGAAATGGGAGAAGACACATTCAGCCAACGTGGGCATCGAGTCCAGTTTCTTTGCAGGCCGTTTGCAACTGGGCGTTGAACTCTATCATAAACGAACCACCGATGCCTTCATGTCAAAGACCATCAGTGATGTCAATGGCTACACGTCTTACATTGTCAATTCAGGCACCGTCATCAACAAAGGCTACAACCTCAACCTTTCCGCCACCCCTGTGAAAGTCCGCAATTTCTATTGGATACTCTCGGGTAACCTTTCCAAAATCATTAACAAAGTCACGACCACCCCTGGAGGCGAAACTTACGAACTCAGCGACTTCCTCAATGGCACTGCTGTTGTAGAGGGACAGCCCGTGGGCACCTTCTATAGTTACCAGTTCGTCGGATTGAGTAGCGAGGATGGAGGTCCCATCTTTGAAGACTGGGAAGACCGCCAGAACGAGTTGAAGAACCTGAACAACTACGAAGCCTATACCCGAGTGCTTGTGCCCAGCGGCAAACGTGAACCTGATGTGACAGGAAGTTTCACCAATACCTTTACCTATCGTCAGTGGCGACTCGGCGTCACCTTCACTTACGCCTTCGGAGCCAGCACCCGCCTCTTCCGCCTCTTTGACGGATTCACGGGAGGTTATTCCAGCGAAGCCAACGTCAGCCGCGACCTCCTCAACCGTTGGCAAAAGCCTGGTGATGAAGCCCATACCAACATTCCCTCCATCATGGGCAGCGGCAACAACAGTTATTGGCAGTATGACAACCATTGGAGCAGTGGCGACCTCTACACAGGACCTCGTTTCAGTTCTAACGCTTGGACCATGTACGACTATTCCACCGCACGAGTTGTCAGTGCCGATTACGTCAAGTTGCAAAACATCTCTCTCACCTACGAGTTCAATAAGAAACTCCTACAGAACTGGCATCTGGGACGTTTGGCATTCACTTTCTCTGCCACCAATCTCCACACCTTCTGCAACAGTCGACTTCGTGGTCAGACCCCCACACAGGGCGGTTTTTCCGAGATTCAGTTGAGCGACACACCCACCTATACACTTGGACTTAATGTAGAATTTTAATCCGATGAGACACTTACCATACAGATATATTCTTCTTTTTCTGGTCATATCCTGTTTGGGCGTGACCTCCTGTGGCGAATTTCTCGAAGAATACTCGCAGGACACCGACTATGTGCGTACATGGAAAGACCTTGACGAACTGCTCATAGGCGACTGCTACCTTCCCGTCGAACGTTCCAACCATCTGAGTTATAGTACTAACGTAGGCTCATGGATTCACCTGTTGGGTGATGAAGTGCAGGAGTCGCAGTCAGGATACAGCAACACCTACGCCGACGGCGACAACCGTGCCCAATCTTTCGGTTATTTCACATGGCAGCAGCGGGTAGGGCAGAACGAGACTTATACAGACTATTATGCCGAGAATGCCACATGGACAAAAATCTACTACTGCATCAATGTGGCAAACAATATCCTCTCGGCAGTCGAAGAAGTCCCCCATGCCACCCAGTCAGAGCAGCAGGGCATCCACAAGGTGCGTGGCGAGGCACATTTTCTTCGTGCCTACTACTATTTTTGGCTTGCCAATCTCTACGGCAAACCCTACGATGCCGCCACCGCTGCCACCGACCTCTGTGTGCCACTCAAGACCAGCGATGTGGTGGAAGACCGCAAGTTCACCCGTCAGACCGTGGCAGAGGTGTATGCTCAGGTGCTTTCCGACCTCGACCAAGCCGAGCGTGAGTTGACACAATATAAGACGCCTCCCGTCAGCATCTATCGAGCCGATTCCACCGCATGTCACTTGCTTCAGAGTCGTGTCTATCTCTACATGCAGAATTGGCAGAAAGCCGCCCAGTATGCCCAGAAAGTGATGAACGAGCATCCTGCCCTGACCCAACTTTCCACCGCATCGGGCAAGTTCTCCGTTGCCGACAATCCCGAGAACCTTTTCTCCATGGGGGGAAGCGATGTGCCCTGCATTTTCAACTACATCTGCCAGTCCTATTCCGTCAGCCGAGAACTTTATGATGCCTACGCAGCCAGCGACCTCCGCAAGTCGCAGTGGTATTGGCAGAAAGGCAACTTCGTGGGTCCCGTCAAGACCAAGGTGAGCACTATGTACCTCACCTACGATGCCACAGCCACCAACTACTACACCCAGGCATACGCCGACAAGAGTGTCATGGAAGAAGTCTCAGGTCAGTTCCTGCTTCGCTCAGCCGAAGCCTATCTCAACTATGCCGAGGCCGAAGCCTATCTGGACAATGACGCCGAGGCACGCACCGCACTCAAC
>CALAVF010000332.1 GCA_937892315.1 uncultured Prevotellaceae bacterium
GCTCGTGTAATGGCCACATATAGCAGGGAACGTTTCGATGAGAGGGACTCTCTTTGGGCCATTTTATCCATACCAGAGAACGGATAACCGGCATGAACTTTTGAAGGTAGGTTCCTCTCATTCACTCCAATTAAGATGATGACACGATATTCCAAACCTTTCAAGGAATGGAAGGTGCAGAGGTCAACCCCGTTTGTTGATCCTTGTTTCTGCGTGCCTTTCAATATACGGTATTCTGTGTCGTCACTATGCAACCTACTCTGAAGTGGTTTAAGAAACTGCATACTTGGAGCGGCTATACATATTTCGGAATGCTTGATGCCATTTTCAAGACATTCGCTCATCCATTCCACAACTTTTTCCACTTCGCCATTGGCATCACTTGCCATTTGATAGATGGGTGCAACACCATGGTGAATAAGTGACACATAGCCTTGAGCCGATTCTTTGCCTCCATCAAGGTCGTCGAAATCTACTCCTTTGATAACACAGACTGCAACTCGTTTTATGGGTTCTGTGGTGCGATAATTGATCTTCAACTTCCTACTCCTCACTCCTCGTACATTGATACCCGCAGCACCGAAATTCATCTTCCGGCCTGTGTAGATACGCTGTATCGGGTCTCCAACAAGGAATAAGTCATTCCTACCCTCTGCGACTAATGCGCGAAGGAATTTCAGTTCCGGGTTGGAGAAATCCTGGAATTCGTCCGCAATGACATTCGTGTATGGATGAATACCATTATCATTGAGATAGTTGGTCGCTTCATTGAAAAGTTCAAGCCTGTCAACAACCCTACGTTCCTGTTTAAGAGCCACATATTTCTCTACAAGTTTCCAAATATCAACCCGTTGCTTACGGCTTAACGCCCTTGTACGGCCAACACGCGGCTGCATCATATATTGCTTCACATCCTTGTTGCCATAATATACAATAACATCGATGTACTCATCATAGAGGAACTGTTCGTCAAACTCTGTCACTTCGGTTTCAAGAACTTCACGCCATAATTTCAGAGATTCTTCATCACCACTATAGTCCAGAACTTTATAACCATCCTTTATCTTATATGCCTTAACAACATCAAGCAACACGCTGTCGATATTGTTCAACTTATACTTTTGTACTGGCACATCCAATTTTGCTATTGAATCGGCAAGATTGATGCTTAACGTTCTCGTGTACGTCGTAAAGAGAACGTGAGCATCAGGATTTTGGCAGAGATATTTCAAGCGATGAATGGCGGCAATGGTCTTACCTGTACCGGCACCGCCACTGACCTTCATCGTCCCCTTATATTCAGCATCGACACGCTTCCCTTGAGACGGATGCAGGAATATCTGCCATTTATCCATGCCTTGCTCAATGATACGCTGAAGTGCATCATCATCAGTGATTTCAACAAACCTCCGTTTGTTATTGTCACTGAGAAGTTTGTCTTCATTGTCATGAACTTGTCCTTCCTCTATAGCATTGATGACGGCATCTATATTCTCTCCGTCCATGATATTGAAGATGTTCTCGTATGCATCCAGGGGTAATATAGGCTCCAAGGCATCAAGGTCATTTAGATTCTTAATGCTCATCACTCGACCTATCGTCTCTTGTGGAACACCAATCTTCAGCAGTTTCTCTTCTGGAACGCCGGTAAAGAAAGACGAGGTTTCAACTACGGGAACTGTAGGAGATTTGGTTTCTTCCTTCTCTTCCACATTCACCAACTGGCATGCCTGTGTATGTTCATTCCAAACAAACTTTTTGCTCATGCCCCATCTGTATGCTTCTTCATGGTCGGCTACATACAGTAGAGAGTATGTGTTACCATCGAGCATACCAATAACAACCCGATAGTTGTCATCCACGCGAGCAGTACGCATGGTAGAGTTTTTGAATTGTGCAATCGGTTCCAGATGTATTCCTGGAGATGCTGGGTTCTCGCGGAATTTCTTTTGGAAAGCAACCACTTTGTCTTGTGTCTTCTTCGGAAGTTTGAAAACTGCATCGAAGAATGTTTCTGATAAGAACAGTCTCATAGTTATATTGTTATTTTATTAATTCTTCATTAAAGTCTTCCTGGGCAATCACCATATAGCCGTTCTGTTCAAAAACAGATGAATCATTGGTATCAAATGGATCAATGGCTATCTTTGGATTATCAATGATCATTGCAGCACTTGCAATTACCTCATTATCAGCATTAGTGAGATCGAAGATACCTTCATGGCTGAAAGGCACATTGTTGTCAAGTAAAATATCAACGATATCTTCCATTCCGGGATAGAGTTCTTTGATTTCATCACGGTTGACAACTGCTTCAGTTGCAGCCCCATCTGTTTCCTCATTGGAACCGGCTGACCAGAATTGGATAAGGTTGTATCTCCGCCAAAACGAAACCCATTCGTCCTTGTCGAGTTCCCTTAATCCCTTATGTAGATGTATCTCATATTTAACCGCATTGCTGAAAGCCTGATCAACTTCATCATCTGAAGATGTGTCGGTCAGTTTCTCGTAACAGTTGTTATCCAACTGAATAGTTCCCTCATATAAAGCAGCACCATTCGGGAAGAAGTTCGGAACATCATTGATGCACCAGAAACAAGTCTCTTTGATTGCCCCCAACTGTGCTTTCTCCAACAGTTGTCCCAATCTGGAAACAGAATTGAGGCCAAGTTCATCCTCTTTCACAGACTCAAAGAGTTGAATATCCTCCCATGTGATAGTCCATGAGAACATACGCTGGGATTTGGCCTGCTTGATTCCCTCACGTTTCTCCCAATCACTGTAGAACCTCATATTCGGGTCACAGGCATGGTACTTATAACCATCCAAGTAGACAGACCACCAAGGAATCTTTATCAAGTCCTCTATCTCCATGCCTCCTATCTTGGCATACGTACACATCATCTGGAAATCAGGAATAGTTATATGTCTTACCCCATACGCCATCGTCAATTCAAATTGTGGTCTGATGCTATAGCGTAATTCTGTATTATCTCTATCGTCAATTATATGAAGTTCATAATGATAGGAATCATCATCAGGAACTTTCTCGAATTCCCAATTGTTATTCTTTGCCATTGTCTGCAGGGCACGGATAAACTTCAGTTCCAGTTCACTGTCTTCCGCTGCTCCTGCTTGTGCGATAGTACCGACCGAGCCATCAATCCTTTCCCATGTGTTCGCTCCATCGACAAGTTTGCCGAACATGGCCTCTGCTTGCTCCCTGCTGAAAGCATCACGGCTATATTGGTTGCCGTATGTCAATATACAGTGGTAGCATCCATCCTTACCTTCCAATTGACATTTGCATTCTTTGATATTATCATAAGCGTCCTGAAGCAATTTGGAAAATTCTTGGGTGTTGTACAGTTTTGCCAGATAACCTGTGCCGCCAGGGATTGTATCATACATTACGAGATAATAGTCTTTCTGTCCTGTCGCCTGATTCACTTCTGTATAGGAATCAATGCGGATATGCTCTGGCGAGGAATGATAATACTCTTTCATACCCAATTCTATGCCAGACTTAAACATCTCCACCGATGCTTTTGCGTCCATAATCTGGATAGGCAGCAGGATCTTGATGGCTTCTGTCTGCATGTGGCGATACAGATACAGTTGCTCAAAAACTTCTCCATTCCTGTCATTCGCAAAAGTAACGTCCTTGTGATTACAGAACCTATAGTGCTGTTCAACAGGTTGGTGATCTTTGTTCATCTTCGAGAGTAATGGAGTTGACTTTCCGCAATGGCGGCATGTAACGAATCCATTCTCAGGAATGACGCCCTCATTATTGACCTCCACTTTTGTTCCCGACTGCATCTGCATTCCATAGTTGGTTTCATAGAGATCCATATTATTGCAGAACTCTATACCGAAACCGATATTCTTCATGGCAAAAGAAGAGACGATTCCTTTGTGATGGAACATAAAATGCTTTTTAACGATAAACTGCTCTTTTGTCCTTTCCTCATTGGAATCATCGAGAACGGCATCCACCTTGAACATAGCACTTCTCGCATTGGTAAACCTGAGATAGTGATGCTGATTGACTCCCCAAGAAGGATCTCCACACTTAGGACAAGCTGCCTCAGAATACTCTTGTGTTCCTTTTTCCGCCAGGCAATCACATTTTGAACAATACCTCATTGTCACGAGGTTGTCCTTCCAGTCGAATGTCGGTATGCCACTGACTTCCAACTGGAACTTCTGGGTACAGAACTTATTACCAGGAGCCAACTCCTTGATACCCTGAGAGGCTGAGCGTGTCAGTTCTATTACCTTCGGCTCTGCCACATTGTTCTTCTTGTCCTCCTTCTCTTGTGAAGAATAGACGCTGGCCTGAAGTTTCACACCTGTTTCCGGGAATGCATAGTTAGGCAACAATCCGCAGTTTGTCATAAACTCTATAAGGCTCTCACCTTGGATATTTGCGTATTGCTTCTTACAAGCCTTTATCAAGTCTCTGATGGCTTCCTTTGCAGGGTCATTAGGTTGCAACCTTTCTTCTTGCTGCTTGTAATCGTTCAACTCTTCCCCAAGTCCATGCAGTCTGTCTGTCAACGAGCGGAACTCTTTGATGATATTCTGATAGAAAGACTCATCATCAAGCGAGTCAGCCAACCTATCCAATGTAGGGAGAGTCTTTTCGTCATACTGCTCTGTAAACCGTGATTTCAACGTGTTCTTATTTGCCTTGATAAAAGCAATGATACGATTAACCACAAAACCTTCTGACGACATACCACCTTCCGTTAGTTTCAAGTCTCTGATACTTGACGGAAGCGTGTTTTCCGAACTACTGCTAATCCATGTGTCAATGCAATAAGCAACAAAGTGGCGACGTAAAATATCCTTTGCTTCAAGGAAACAGCCAGGAGTATTCACCTCTCCCTCCATCATCTCATCTGGATAGTTGAAATAGTACATGTCGTGAGGTTCGCCCGAATGAGCATAGTTCAGGACTAGCGCAGAACCCTCCTTACGGCCAGCACGACCCACACGTTGCAGGAAGTTGCTGGGCTTAGGTGGTACATTGGCATTACCCATCACGTTCAGGTCACCAATATCAATACCCATTTCAAGTGTTGACGTGGCGGTCAACACATTGACAGAATTAGAATGTGGGTGTTCCTTGAAATCCTTTTCAAGTATTTCCCTGTCTCCTCGCTCCAAAAGTCCTGTATGTTCACGGGCATATACACGGGGGGACAAATTACGGTTGTATACTTGCTGATAGTAATTCAGTTCCGGATTGATTTCCTCTGAATAGGTACCAGCACACTTGTAATCCAGACAAAGTGTATCTTCTGCAAGTCCATCACTCTTGGATACATATAATGTCGACTGACAGTTACTACACTTGATATGCTTTACATGCTTGCTTACCCAGATGTGGTCAGGGTTGATAACATAGTTGCCACCGCCTTCTTGGGCTTTGTTGACGATACCTACCTCCTCCATTTTGCTGAAAAGCATTCGGATGAAGTCATTAAACAGCATTGGATTTTTCTCTATGGGCCAGTTG
>CALAVF010000333.1 GCA_937892315.1 uncultured Prevotellaceae bacterium
CTGAGGCGGCTCTACACGAATGCGCAACTGTTCATCTACCCTTCGTTCTACGAGGGTTTCGGACTGCCTGTGGTGGAGGCACAACTGTGTGGCTGCCCTGTGGTGACGAGCAATGTGAGCAGTCTGCCTGAGGCTGGAGGGCCGTGGGCGCAACTGGCTGACCCGAACAGGGCGGAGGACATCTGCGAGAAGATGGTGCGGCTGCTAACGGACTCGGAACTGAAGCAGCGGACCATCGAGGGCGGCAGGGCGTATGCGATGGAGACTTTCGACCCTCGCAGGCTGGCAAGGCAGGTGATGGGTGTGTATGAGGAGGTGAGGAAATAGGACATGTGCCATTTACCATTTGCCATGCGGCTTGTGCCTGACATTCGGCTCTAACTCCTTTAACTCCTCTAACATAAAAAAGAATCTTAAATAAAAAACATAGATAAGTATGAATTTTCTTGACAGAAACGAATTTAACTTTGAGCCTTCGCAGAAGGTGAAGGATGCCATCAGAGGGTTTGACCCGAAGGATTTGTGCTTCTACACACGCATCTACGACCAAGGGAAGAAGAGTGTGATCAGTGTGCGTGTGAGCGAGATATACGGTGTGCCTGAGCAGCAGGTGCTGCTGGCGTATGGCGGAGAGGACATCCTGAAGAATTCTATCCACTATTTCCTGATGAAGGGCGACAACAGGAAGATTCTGATTCCTGAGTTCTCGTGGTGGTACTACAACAGGGTGGCCAGCGAATGTGACGGCGTGTTTGAGATGTACCCCCTGCACGAGAAGGAGGACACGTTTGCCTACGATGTGGATGAAATCATCGAATATACCAACCGCATTCACCCACGCATGCTGCTGTTGGCCTCGCCAAACAACCCGACGGGCAACAGCCTGAGCAACGAGGATATTGGCCGCATTATGGAGAACATTCCCGACGACACGATGGTGCTGGTGGATGAGGCGTATGCTTCGTTCATCACCAGCGATGTGGACTATATCGCACCTCTGGTGAACCAATATTCCAACCTCATCATCTCACGCACCTTGTCGAAGTTCTATGGTCTGCCGGGACTGCGCTGTGGCTTTGGCTTCATCGGCAAGGGGCATGACCAGTTCCTCAGTTATGTGAACAAGTATCTGGGCTACAACCGCTTCAGCGAGGCTGTGGCTCTGGCTGCACTGGAGAGCGACGAGCACTACCGCAAGGTGGCTGAGCAGATGGAATGGGGACGCCAGTTGTACAAGAAGGAACTGGGTCATCTGGAGGGCTTCAAGGTGTATAAAAGTGTGGCGAACTTCATCCTCATCAAGTACCCCATCGCCATCAAGGAAGCCTTGCAGAAGGAACTGGCTGCACAGGACTATAAGATTAAGTTCATGGGCGACCCGGGACTGGAATCCTGTCTGCGTATCACACTCGGAAGACCCGAGCAGACACAGGTGGTGTGCGATACCATCAAGAAGGTCTTCCTCTACTCTCAACCCTAAACCCTCAACATGAAAGCAGTGATTCTTGCGGCAGGCATCGCTTCGCGTTTGCGTCCACTCACCAATAATTGTCCCAAGTGCCTCCTGAAGATAGGGGAGAGAAATCTCCTGCAACGCTCGATGGACAGCCTTATCCAAAACGGAATCAGGGAGTTTGTGGTGGTGACAGGCTATCTGCATGAGCAGATTGAGGACTTCCTGAAGAGCCACTATCAGGAGGTGACCCTCACCTTCATCCACAACGAACTGTATGCCTCGACCAACAACATCTACTCGCTGTGGCTGGCACGTCCAGAGGCAGAAGGAAAGGACATCCTGCTGCTGGACAGCGACATCGTGTATGACCCCGAAATAGTGGGCAGACTGCTACGTTCGGAGCATGAGGATGTGCTGGCACAGAACAGCCACCCACTGGGCGAGGAGGAGATGAAGGTGGTGCCCGACGGAGAGGGGCGTGTGAAGGAAATCAGCAAGACGTGCCGCATCGAGGATGCCATCGGCGAGTCGATTGGCATAGAAAAGATGTCGGCAGCCTACACCACGGCCCTCTACAGGGAACTGCAACCCATGATGGAGAAGGAGGGACTGGAGAATGTCTTCTACGAGAGGGCTTTCGAACGGCTCATTCCACAAGGACACACCTTCTGGATTGAAGACACGACCGACCTCTTTTCGACAGAACTGGACACGGTGGAAGACTTCCACGATGCCCAAAACCGCATCCCCCAAGAACTCTACTGACCAGCCCACGTGCTGGGCGATTTTCATTCCAACTCTAAACCCTAAACTCTCAACAGACCCTCTTATGGCATCCTACGACATTCGCCCCCTGCAACTGCGCATCCTGCGCATCCTCATGTGCATCCATCAGGTGTGCCATGAGCATGGACTGCGCTACTACATCGTGGCAGGAACCCTGCTGGGAGCAGTGCGCCACAAGGGGTTCATACCGTGGGATGACGACCTCGACATCGGCATGCCTCGCAAGGACTACGACCTGCTGATGGCGCATGCGAAGGAGTGGATGCCCACCCCCTTTGAGGTGGTCAGTTACGAGACGGACAAGAACTATCCGCTACCTTTTGCCAAGATTCAGGATGCCAGTACCACCCTCATCGAACGGATACACCTGAAATATCTCGGCGGCATCTACATCGACGTGTTTCCGCTGGATGGCATGACCGCCAACCCCTTGGTGCAGCGATGGCACTTTGCCCGATATTTCTACCTGAAGAAGGTGCAGTATTTCCTCTACCGTGACCCCTATCGGCACGGACATGGTCCTTCTTCGTGGATTCCCCTGCTGTGCCGCAAGTTTTACACGCTGGAAGAGGTGCAGGAGAAGATGAAGCGCATGCAGAAAGCCTACGACTTTGACGAGTCGGCACTGGTGGTTGACCATGACGACGGAAGGAAGGGCATCATGCCACGAGAGACCCTCGGCACACCCACTCCAATACTCTTCGAGGGAGAGAAGGTGATGGGGGTGGAACACCCCGATGCCTACCTGAAACAGAAGTATGGCGACTACATGACCATCCCTCCGGGGCCGAAACAAAGGCAACATAATTTCCACCTGTTAGATTTGGAGAAAAGTTACCGAGAAGGAGTCTGAATGAAAGGATTCCCCGTTTAATCCGTAGTTTAGGGTTTCTTCTTACGCATCTTATGTTTCAGTACCCTCCTTCGTTCGAAGACTTCAAGTTTCTGAATAGCCAATGTGGTTGCCCATTCCGCATTCCACCCCCGCAACTCAGCATACATGCCGATTATTTTCTTCAAGGCAGGACGCACATGTGTCAGGCGAATCAAGTTCCTGACACACTCTTCACGGGTGGGATTCTCCACAAACGTGGAACGATTGATGTCTATGGTCGTGATGTGATAACCCGTGGAGGATTCCTTGTCTTCCCGATAGAGGAAGTTAGAAAGGTTTGTGTCACCATGCAGAAAACTTTTCTTGTGCATGTCAACGAGAAAATGTGCCAAAGCATCAAAAAGGTCATCGTGCAACTCCCATTCCTCACGCAAGATGCGGGCATCGGGATCGCCACAATAGGTTGTGACGATATAGCCTTGTTTGTACAATCCCCAATGATAACCTTCAATGCAAGCGATGGGCGTAGGTGTGCTGATGCCCAGTTCCAGCAACTTGAGCCCGTATGTGTAGGCTCGTTTTGCCTTGCTGGGACGGATAAAGGTGTAGTCAAACCGCTGTGGGAGCAGGGAGCGATGAAAGCGTTTCACCGCATACTTCTCGCCTTTCTCCTTGAAAATCCTCACTTGGTTGCGCTGGTCATAAACCAACACACCCTCATGGTCAAACGCTTTAGGTACCTTTTCTATAAATTTCTTCAAGTATTCGTAGTCGGGATTGATTACATACTTGTACTTCATAGACCTATCCTTATATTATTTTTTTTCATATATTCTCTGTAGGGCATGTCAAAGTCTAACAGCAAGAACTCATGCTGTATCTGTTTCTCCTTTGGAGGGAGAGTCATGTAGTCTCCATACATGTGGGTCAGATACTTGTCGGCATCGGACAGACCCTTAAATATTTTCCCCTCAAACTCATAGGGCTTCGGCTCTGCCAGCCACTCCTTTCGGATGATGCCACGCTCGCAGGAGTCGTAGTCAATCACCTCGTCGTAGTCATCATAACTATACTTGGTCATGAGGCTGTACACCTTGTCCTGCAACCACTTCATGGAGAAGACCTTGTGGATGAGCAAAGGCCACCACGAACGAGGTCCCTTGCCATGCTTGAAGGGGTCTCTGCCACGGAAGAAGAGGAGGTGGCGATAGAACTTGTAGGTCTTCAGGTGGCTCTTCACGATGTCGGGATCGGATGGAATACCATCCAAGGGGAAGATATCAACGTAAATGCCTTCGGGGAAATTGAAGTCGGGACGCTCTATCACCGTGGTGCTGCCATCCTCCACCTTGGCAAAGGGATAAGGGTAGTCCGGGCGATTGTGAGGTCCCAGCACCTCGAAGGGTTCAGGCATCCACTCGTGGTAATGAGCCAGCAGAGTCTCATAGTCAGGCCGTGGCATGCAGATGTCCATGTCGTCATCCCAAGGAATGAAGCCCTTGTGCCTGACGGCTCCAAGCATGGTACCTGCCCAAAGATAATAACGCAGGTGATGTTCACGGCAGACTTTGTCTATACACTCCAAAATCGGGACAAGCCTTGTTTGCAGCGTTTTTATGTCATAGTTTGCTGAATGGACCAATCTCATAATTTCAATTTTAATTTATTGGCAAAGATAGCAGTTGCTTGTACAGCCTCACATAAGCCGCTATGTGTTTCTCGTAACTAAACTCCTTTGCATGTTTTTTTATTTTTTCTATTTTTTCTGTCTGGTCATAGAATCCTACAAGGTTTTTCTTTACCTTCTCTGCCATCTCATCTACACAAAGATTTTCCCAGATAAAGGCTGAGTCACCACAAATTTCGGGCAAGCAGGTGTAGGAAGAGATGAACACGGCTTTGCCAAATTGCATCGCCTCAATGGCAGGAAGCCCAAAACCTTCTCCCATGCTCGGAAAAAGGAATGCCTCACAATGGCGATAGAGCCACACTTTCTCTTCGTCTGAGATTTTTCCTACCAGATAGGCATTCTTTGTATCGAGGCTCTCGATGTGTTCACGCACCACCTTTGAAAAAGCAAAGTGATCGTCGCCGCAAATGTAGAGGTCATGGTCGGGGAAGTAGTGCATCATATCGACCAGCAAATGGAAATTCTTCTTGGGACGTATCTGCCCTATGGCAAAGAAGAAAGGTCTGCCTGTAGCAAAAACAGGCTTGCTTTCTGGCTTTGAAGTGATGTCCTCTACCCCATTGTAGATGACTCTCACGGGTTTGCCCTTCAGATGGAATTGTTCCTCAATTTGTTTGCCTACATATTGAGAAATACATGTGACAGCATCCGCTTGATTGATGGCATGTTGCAGGACGATTTTATGCTTCTGCTGGCGAATCCAGTTTTTCTCCGTCAGATAGTTCAGATCGTGAATCGTCAGCACAAACTTGTCACATTTTCCACGCTTACGTTTCAGTTGCTGCTGAGTGATGGAGTGCCATAAATGGACGGATGGGAGTCCCTTGCTGAAATACTTGTGAAACTTACGCCGAATATGGGTCGTTTCTACCAACTTGCCAAAGTCCTTTTCATAGGCAGGTGGCAACAGAAAATGAAAATTCAATTTTTCATCTTCCATCTTGGAATACCATTCAGCATAGTTCTTGGCTATCTGCCCAAAACCACTGGTGGGATTCCCAATGTCACAAAGATCCAGCAAGACCGTTTTCTTTTCCATGCCACAAAGGTAGTATTTTTTTAATTCATAATTCATAATTCATAATTCATAATTTGCTATCCAGCATGTTTTTTACTGAAAAACATTCCGAATAATCAATTATCAATTACCAATTATTAATAATCAATGATAATTTTTGTACCTTTGCCCACATGAATATCCTCGTCATACGTTTTCGCCAAATGGGTGATGCCATTTTGGCAACAGCACTATTAAATACCTTACGGCATAACTTTCCTGAAGCACAAATACATTTTGTGTTGAATGAGCGGATTGCCCCACTCTTTCAGGGACATCCTTCCATTGACCGTATCATCACTTTTACGGAGGAAGAGCGTCACAGCACTTTCACTTACATGAAAAAGGTGTGGCACGTGGTGCATGACACTCACTATGATGTCATCATTGACATGCGTAGTACCACTAACACGATGCTGTTTGCCCTTTTTTCTCCAAGTTCCCGTTATCGCATTGGTGTGAAGAAAGGCTATACACGATTCGCCTTCAATCACCTGATTGGTCCTTGTGGAACCAATCGGTCAATGGTGGAACACGATCTCCGTTTTGCCGAACCGCTGAATGCCATCAAGAGGATAGAACCTGTTAAAGAATTTACTTTACACATCACCGACGAAGAAAAAGAATCGTTTGGTTCCTATTTGCAGCAACAAGGGATTGACCTAAACAAACCTGTTATGTTGGCAAACGTCACTGCCAAACTTGCTTCGAAGGTTTGGCAAGAGGACCGAATGGTGTGGGTGTTGAATCAGTTTATCCAGACATTCCCCGACTATCAAATCATCTTCAATTATGCCCCTGGGCAAGAAGAGGCGAATGCCCGCAGGGTGTATGAAAAACTGGGGAATCCCCGGCAGGTCTTTATCAATGTACAAGCACGCTCTTCGAGAGAATTAGTGGCAATGGGGCATTTTATGACCGTCTTCTTTGGCAATGAGGGGGGTGCTCGCCACATTATGCACGCTGCAGGATGCCCATCGTTGGTTGTTTGTGCACCAGGCAACAGTAAGACAGTTTGGTTGCCACAGAACCGTGTTCCCGCAGAAGGAATCTCTCCCGCAGACTTTGCTTCACCCTCAGAATTGAACAAAATGGAAAGGGAGCAGCAATATGCCCTCATCACTCAAAAGGTGGTGTGGGAAACGCTGAAAAACTTTATCCAACGAATCCTTTAGTGGGGAAAGTGTAATTTTGTAAGGAAATGTTTGGAAACTTCGTTTATATGTCGTACATTTGTGGCAAAATACTAATATTTTTCAACTAAAACCCATCAAACAATGAGCACAAAACAAAAACGCTACTTCCTCACAGAAGAGGAAATTCCTACACAGTGGTATAACATTCAGGCAGACATGGTCAACAAGCCATTGCCACCAATTAATCCTGCCACCAAGCAGGCACTGAAACCAGAGGATTTGTTCCCTGTCTTTGCAGAAGAATTGTGTCGCCAAGAACTCGACCAGAAACATGCCTGGGTAGATATTCCTGAGGAAGTGCGTGATATGTATAAATATTACCGTTCTACCCCTCTTGTCCGTGCCTACGGATTGGAAGAAGCCATTGGCACTCCTGCCCACATCTATTTCAAGAACGAAAGCGTCTCCCCTGTCGGCTCTCACAAGTTGAACTCCGCTTTGGCACAGGCTTACTACTGCAAAAAGCAGGGCATCACCAACGTGACCACCGAAACAGGTGCAGGTCAGTGGGGTGCTGCCCTCTCTTACGCAGCCAAAGTGTTCGGACTGGAAGCCGCTGTCTATCAAGTAAAAATCTCCTACAACCAGAAGCCATATCGCCGCAGCATCATGCAGACATACGGTGCACAGGTAACAGCCTCTCCATCCTTGTCAACGCGTGCCGGTAAGGACATCTTGACCAAAGACCCCAACAACCAAGGCTCTCTGGGTACAGCCATCTCTGAGGCCATCGAATTGGCATTGAACACACCAAATTGTAAGTACACACTTGGTTCGGTGTTGAGCCATGTGACGCTGCATCAAACCATCATCGGTTTGGAGGCTGAGAAGCAGATGGCAAAGGCTGGTGAATATCCTGACATCGTGATTGGTTGCTTCGGTGGTGGTTCCAACTTCGGTGGCATCTCATTCCCCTTCATGCGTCACAACATTCTGGAAGGCAAGAAGACTCGTTTCATCGCCGCCGAACCTGCCAGTTGTCCTAAGTTGACACGTGGTGTGTTCCAGTACGACTTCGGAGATGTGGCAGGTTACACTCCATTGTTGCCTATGTACACCTTGGGACACAACTTCATGCCAGCCAACATCCATGCAGGAGGTCTTCGCTATCATGGTGCAGGCGTCATCGTCAGCCAACTCCTGAAGGACAAACTGATGGAAGCCGTTGACATCAAGCAATTGGAATCGTTCGAAGCAGGTATGCTCTTCTCGCAGGTAGAAGGCATCATTCCTGCCCCTGAAAGTTGCCACGCCATCGCTGCCGCCATCAACGAGGCAAAAAAGTGCAAGGAGACAGGCGAAGAGAAGGTGATTCTCTTCAACCTCTCAGGTCACGGCCTCATCGACATGGCTGCTTACGACCAGTTCCTTTCTGGTTCACTTCAGGACTATGAGGTGACAGACGAGGATGTTGCCAAGAACATCGCCGAATTGGAAAAGGTTATCTAAACCTCTCGAAACAATCCATCTTTCAGAAAGAAGGTCTTCCCTTGTTTTGCCACAAGGGAAGACCTTCTTTGTTTTTAGGAATTTTGATTCTTCAGACTTCAACACTCATGCTGCCTAAAGGTGAGTCGTTCAGTTCTATCACTTCCAAATCTTTGATGTCCTTGCCGTCAATGGTGAAGCGGACAAGTGTACGAACAGCATGAAAACCAAACCTGCCTGCTGCACCAGGATTGATGTGAAGACAATTCAGGATGGAGTCATGAACCACTTTCAGCAGGTGGGAATGCCCGGAAATGAAGAGTTGAGGTGGGTTGGCGTAGATGGCTCGTCGAATGCTGGCATCATACTTGCCTGGATAACCGCCGATGTGTTTCATCAACACCTCCACTTCCTCACATTTCCATCGGTACACCTCGGGAAACATCAGGCGAAGGTCGCCACCGTCGATATTGCCATAGACGGCACGCAAGGGGGCAATTTCAGCCAACTTGTCCGCAACTTCGATGCTGCCGATGTCGCCTGCATGCCAAATCTCGTCACACTCTTTGAAGTATTTTTCGTAACGTTCATCCCAACATCCGTGGGTGTCAGAGAGTAGTCCTATACGCTTCATTGTTCTATCAATCATTTAGTTACAAAAGGTTTAAATCAACCTCCCTAATTCTCTTATAGGAAATCCCCTACCGATTGGGGATTTTCAGTCTTCAATCGCAGTCAAGAGTCCGTAACTTTGCAGTGGAAATTAAAACTCAACCCATCATTAAATTCAATTAAATACACAACATTATGAAAAAGTTAGCAACTCTCGCCTTGACGGCAATCATCGCACTCAGTGCCAATGCAAAGAAAGTAGAAACCTCCAGTTTCACAACAGTGAAGGTGAACGCGCCCGTACATATTATTATTGCAAAGGGCAACCGTTTCTCTGTCGATGTCGTTTCTCGCAACCCCGAACTTTCTTCCGCCATCTCATGGAAGGTCAAGGACGGCGTGCTTCGCCTCTCCGCTCGCGACCTCGATTCTCTGGAACAGTCACACGGCACCGTGAATGTCATCGTCACCGCTCCTTGCGATGTCGATTACCAAATCGGCAAGGACCTGAAGCAAGTGCCCAATCGCTGGGGCAGACGTTAAAATAGCATACACTCGACACCTCTGAATCGACCACGTCGTGGTCGACCTGCCGACCACGTCGTCATCGGTTCGCCGACCA
>CALAVF010000334.1 GCA_937892315.1 uncultured Prevotellaceae bacterium
GAGTTTGGCGGGAATCTTCTCCAGCACCACGGCAAAGCAGCCTGCATCTTCCAACGCATGAGCATCGCTGATGAGTTTTTTGGCTTCTGCCTCTTCCTTTGCACGGACGGTGTAAGTACCGAACTTGTTGATTGCCTGAGGGGTCAAGCCGAGGTGTCCGCAGATAGGGATGCCTGCATCAAGAATCTTTCTCACCGCTGGGATGATTTCCACGCCGCCTTCCAGTTTCAGAGCATCGCAATGTGTCTCCTTCATGATGCGGACAGCGTTGGTGACTGCCTCTGTCTCGTTCACCTGATAAGTGCCGAAAGGCATGTCGCACACCACGAGGGCACGCTTCACGCCACGCACCACGCTCTTGGCGTGATAAATCATCTGGTCGAGAGTAATCGGGAGGGTGGTCCAGTTACCTGCCATCACATTACTGGCTGAATCTCCAACAAGGATGACGTCCATACCTGCAGCATCGGTGATGCTTGCCGTGGTATAATCATAAGATGTCAGCATGGCAATCTTCTTGCCTTCAGCCTTCATCTGCACAAGTCTGTGGGTGGTGACCTTTCTTTGGTCTTCTACTAAATATCCTGCCATTCTTTCAAAGGATTATTGTTGATTGGTTTTTGTTGAGAGAGTTGCAAATTTACACATTATTATTAAAACTCAAACAACAAACGTGCATTTATTTGTCGTCCTGTCAAGTAATTTGGCACGGCATACTGGTGATTTGTAATGTCCGTTACCCAATAATAACTGTTTACGTTGGCGATGTCGAGAATGTTGAAAGCATCGATGCCCAGCCAGATATTGCGGAATGCCTTGCCGATGCCTGTGTAGATGTGGTGGTCTTCATTCTTCAGGAGGCGATAACTCAACCCGAGGTCAACACGGCGGTAACTCGACATACGGAAGACTTGCTTTTCACGTCCGGAGTGGGGAGGGCCGAAGGGGAGTCCGCCAGCATAATGTCCCTGAATAGTGGCTTTCCAGCGGTCGGTGTTGGGGAAATAATCGCTGAAGAAGACAGCCAGATTGAGTCGTTGGTCGGTAGGGCGAGGCACGTAGGCACTTCCGTTGATTTTCTCCTCGGTCTTCATGATGCCCACGCTGACCCACGAGTCGGTGCCTGGCACAAACTCGCCGTATATCTTCAGGTCGAGACCTGTGGCATAACCCTTTGCTATGTTTCCTCCATAATAGACAACTCTCACATTGTCAATGTTATACGGAACAAGATTGCTTAAGGCTTTGTAGTAGGCTTCGGCAGTGAACTTGAAGGGGCGTTGACTCACTCGGAACTTATATTCCATGCCCAAAACAAAGTGGATGCTTCGCTGCGATTTGATGTCCTTGTTGAGATAGGCGGTCGTGTTACCGTTCACCGTCACCGTGTCTCGCATTTCCTTGTAGAATGGCGTCTGGTAATACACACCCGTAGAGAAACGATAGGTCAAATTGTCATTTTTGGCAGGTGTGAAAGCGATGGTGGTACGAGGAGAGAAAAGCGTCTCCTTGTTCCAGTCCCAATGCGTCAGACGTGCACCATAGTTGATGACCAGGCTACCTTCTTCAAATTCACGACGATAGGTGTCTTGCAGATAAGCCTCTACATGCTTCGACTTTTCTTCGTTCATCGACGTGAGGTTATTGATGAGATCGAGGCGGTCGGAGGTGTGGGGTAGGGAATAGCCTGCCGAGTCACGCATTTCCCATTCTCTCATGCTCTCATCCACTTTTTCCATCTTCATCAGCACGCCATAACGGAGGTGGTGGCTGGTGAATCGGCTTTGTCCTGCCAAACCCACATTGACCATGCTGGCATTCAGACGGTTGCGGGCGTGCTCATGATAGGTGCCGAAGCCGAGAGGTTCGTCAACTCCTTCATTCTGAAACCAATATTCGCCGTTGATGTCGTAAGTTTCTCGTTCAGTTGTTTTAAAGGCTGAAAGATTGAATGTTAACGAGTTGAGTTTGTTGAAGTTATGAGTAGCAGAAAAAGAACCGAAATAGGTGTGGAACTTATCTCTTTCGCTACCATCAAAATACACCTTGAACTCTTTGACATCTTCCGATGTGCCAAACTTGGTGGTTCTGTCGCTCGGCGTGAAATCATAGTCGTTGGTAGAAATCACACCCATTGCGTCAATGGTCCATCGTTGATTCGGACTCCAACTGATGTAGGTTTGATAATCAAAATCCCGAGGGTCATATTCACCTTTAGTGTCCAGCGTTCCGAGCAGGTTTTTCATTGTCTTGTATCGCACCGCATGGGTCATGGAGAACTTTTCTGTGCCATATCCTATGTAGGCACTGGCACCCAACAAACTGGCACTCACGCTGCCTTCAAAACCTTTCACTTTCTTATATTTGATGTCCAGCACAGATGACATTTTCTCGCCATATCTTGCCTCAAATCCACCAGCCGAGAAACCGATGCTTTCCACCATGTCGGGGTTGATGATGCTAAGTCCTTCTTGCTGTCCGCTTCGGATGAGCAACGGACGATAGACCTCTATACCATTGATATACACAGAGTTTTCGTCGAAAGAACCGCCACGCACATTGTACTGGGAAGACAGTTCGTTATGCGTTGAGACACCTGCTTGGCTGGTAATCAATCGTTCCACGCCGCCACCCGAGGCATTGCCCATGTGTTTCATGTCGTTCATATTCACATCCGTCATGGTGCTGGTTTGTCGGCGAATGTCTGTCACTTGAACTTCACCCAGTTCATACCCGAGTGACGGCAGCATGACGTTCACCGTGACAGAATCCACAGGATTTTCCAGCACACGTTTTCTCGTTTCATAACCAACCATCGAGAAAACGAGCACCACAGAATCGCTGCTTTCGCAAGTCATTCGATATTCGCCCTTGAGATTGCAAACTGCACCAAAGGCAGTGCCTTCCACACGAACCTGTGCCAATTCCAACGGCGATTTTTGGTCGTCAATTACTTTTCCTTTAATGACAACAGACTGTGCGTGTGTACAAATCGACACAAACAAAACAGCCGTAACCAACGAAAAGATTCTATTGATTTTATATTTAAAAATGTGTAGTTCCATACTCTAAATAACGAAAACCCTCGCTGCTTATTGTGTAATGAAATGATTTATAGATAAAGAGAAAACCTTTTTCAATTAGAACACCTGTTATGTTAAATTGGAAATTCGTATGTCCCCTACGTCGATATCCCGATGCGTATTAATTCGTGTACGGGTTTTGTATTGAATCAACACCTCGACATGAATTCATACGAGACGAGGTATCGACAAGAGATTACTCCTCCACTGCAGCCTGCTCCGCGGATAATTTTGAAGAATAAAATCTAAGTCCCCGATTTACTTATTCCTCCTCCCCGTGGTCGGCCAACATGGACTCCAAATAAAAGGCCTTGGCTACGACAATTTCGGAGGAAGGAGACACGCTGTCGGTAAATGTGATTTGCGTGTAGCCTTGCTGGCTGAATCCCGTGACAACTTCCTGTTTCCGGAAACGGTTGGAACCGAGACTGACAAATACAGATCGGA
>CALAVF010000335.1 GCA_937892315.1 uncultured Prevotellaceae bacterium
CCACCGAGATCTACACTCTTTCCCTACACGACGCTCTTCCGATCTATTTGTGTGTTAATATTTGTTGTAATTTTGCACCGTAATCTGATTTACAATGAGACAAATTGCGATTTTACAAAATACTAAATATCACAAACCTATGAAACGTACAATCGGACTTGTTATGATTCTTTTCAACCTTTTCGGCTTTCTTGGCTTGAAGGCTGCTACTCCAGTGATTGACCATGTGCATCCCCTCAACTGGTGGGCTGGGATGGTGAACCCCGAACTGCAGATCATGCTGCACGGCAAGGGCATTGGCGGCTTGGATGTGGAACTGAAGGATGCTCAGGGCATCGTGGTGAAAAATGTGGTGAAGTTTGACAATAAGAACTACCTTATTATATATGTGGACACGAAGGGGGCTCCTGCTCAGAAGTTTTCCATCGTGCTGAAGGATGGTAAAAAGGTGGTCAAGACGCTGCCTTACGAACTGAAGCAGCGTGAAGAACGGAAAATTGACAGTTTCGATGCCAGCGATGTGGTGTATCTGCTGATGCCCGACCGTTTTGCTACGGGCACAACCGACAAGCAGAAGAAACAGATGTATAAAGGCAAGCGTGAGGACACTTGGGACAGAAGCGTGGACATGGCACGTCATGGTGGTGACTTGCGAGGCATGATTCAGCACCTCGACTACTTGCAGGAGTTAGGTGTGACGGCACTTTGGCCCACGCCGACGTTGGAAAATGACATGGATGAGCAGTCTTATCATGGCTATGCCATCACCAACTATTATGAGACAGATTCTCGTTTCGGAACAAACGACGAATATAAGGAACTTGTGCGTGAGGCGCACAATAGGGGGATTAAGGTAATTAAAGATATTGTTTTCAATCACTGTGGTGTGCGGAACTTCCTGTTTGCAGACAGACCTGCTGACGATTGGTTCAACTACAACAGCAAGTTCACACCCACGGGTTATAAGACTGCGGCGGCAGGCGACCCACACGCATCGGGTATTGACCGTGAACAAACCATTGACGGTTGGTTCACGAGTCAAATGCCTGATGTGAACGGGAAAAACAAACTCTTTGCGGATTACCTGATTCAAGCCTCCATCTGGTGGATTGAGTATGCTGGCATCGACGGGTTCCGACAGGACACCTATCCTTATAATGACTTTAACCTGATGAAACGATGGTGTCATGAGGTTGAAGCACAATACCCAGGTTTCAACATTGTGGGCGAGACATGGATTAACAACAATGTGGGTGTGAGTTACTGGCAGAAAGACAGCAAGTTATCGGCTCCGCTCAACAGCGAACTGAAGACCGTGATGGACTTCCCACTCATGTACATTCTCGATTCGTTTGGCAACGAGGAAACCGACGAGTGGGACCACGGGTTGGCAAAATTGTATGCTTACATCACGCAAGATATGGTGTACGCCGATGTCAATCATCTGCTGACCTTCCTTGCCAACCACGACACCGACCGTTTCCAACCGACAAAAGAGAAAGCACAGGATGTGGCTCGTTATCAGCAAGCCCTCACGTTGCTGCTCACGTTGCGTGGCATTCCGCAGTTGTATGTGGGTGATGAGATTGGCATGTATGCCAACAAGAGTGTGAACGACGGTGCACTTCGTCAGGACTTCCCTGGCGGCTTCCCCGGCGACAAGAACGATGCGTTCACGGCAAAGGGTAGAACAAACTTGCAGAATGAGTATTTCAACTTCACGAAAAAACTGCTCAACTGGCGTAAGGGTAATGACACGGTGGCTTTCGGCAAATTGACACACTATGCCATCCGCAACGGTTGTTATGTCTATGCCCGTCAGAAAGACGGCAAGACCGTGACGGTGATTGTGAACGGAACAAGCAAGGAGCAGACGCTCGACCTCAGTCTCTACCAAGAAGTGATGCCGCAATCGAAAGCATACGACGTGATTTCGGAGAAGAAGGTGACGCTTGGCAAAAGCCTCACAGTGCCAAGTCGAGGCATCTATATCTTGAATTTCTAAGTGTGGAACGAGAGAAAAGTACCGAAAATAGATAAAAAAGTACCAATAACATTTGACAAACTCAATAATTTAGTATAAATTTGCAATTGACAACTAACCTAAGTGTGTTGTAGATTGCAGCATTTACAAACCTTACCAATGAAAAGACCTATTTATACATTACTTTTGTCCTTGTTGGCTCTTGGAGTTTATGGTCAAAAGTTGACTTCCCCAAACGGGCAGTTGGAGATGAATTTCAGCGTTGACGCTGAAGGTCGTCCCACCTACGAACTTTTCTATCAAGGCAAGACTGTGATTGGTCAGAGCCACTTGGGTTATCAACTGAAAGAAGAGAACCCCGACAAGGCAACGGATTTTGAATATAAGACCTTTGCCGAGAAGGAACTGATCAAGCAGAAAGCCGATTTGCAGACAGGCTTTAGCGTGGTGGGTACCCAGTCCAGCACTTTCGACGAGACTTGGTCGCCAGTTTGGGGTGAAGAATCTGCCATCCGAAACCATTACAACGAGTTGGAGGTGACGCTCCAGCAGCAAAAGAACGACCGTCTGATGATTCTTCGTTTCCGTTTGTTCAATGATGGACTCGGCTTCCGCTATGAGTTCCCATCGCAGAAGAATCTCGTTTACTTTATCATCAAGGAAGAGAAGACCCAGTTCAAGATGTCGGGTGACCACATTGCATTTTGGGTGGCTGGCGACTATGACACGCAGGAGTATGAGTGGCAGCAGACGCGTCTGTCTGAAATTCGTGGACGGATGAAGGATGCCATTTGCGACAATGCCTCGCAGACTCCGGCAGGACCTACTTGTGTGCAGACCTCTCTCCAGATGAAGACCGACGATGGCTTGTACATCAACCTGCACGAAGCGGCTTGTATCAACTATGCGACCATGCACCTCAACTATGATGAGGCAACCCGGACTTTCACTTCGTGGCTGACTCCTGATGCGAAGGGTGACAAGGGCAATATGCAGACCGATTGTGTCAGCCCTTGGCGTACCGTGATTGTGGGCGAGAGCGGCAAAGACATTTTGGCTTCTCGCATCACGCTCAACCTCAATGAGCCTTGCAAGTTGGAGGACACCAGTTGGATTAAGCCCGTGAAGTATGTCGGTGTGTGGTGGGACATGATTACCAACCGTTCCCATTGGTCTTACACGAACGACTTGTTTAGCGTTCAGTTGGGCAAGACCGACTACTCCAAGTGCAAGTCCAGCGGTCGTCATGCCGCCAACACGGAGAATGTGAAGGCGTACATCGACTTTGCAGCCAAGCATGGTTTCGATGCCGTGCTGGTGGAAGGTTGGAACGAAGGTTGGGAAGACTGGTTCGGGCACCAGAAGGACTATGTGTTTGACTTTGTGACACCTTATCCCGACTTTGACGTGAAGGCGATTCACGAATATGCTGCCTCGAAAGGTGTGAAGATGATTATGCACCATGAGACTTCTTCGTCTGTCATCAACTACGAGCGTCATCTGGATGAGGCATATCAGTTTATGGTCGATAACGGCTATCCAGCCGTGAAGAGCGGCTATGTGGGCGACATCGTACCATACGGTGAGCACCATTACAGCCAGTTCATGAACAACCACTATTTGCGTTGTGTCACCAAGGCGGCTGACTATCACCTCATGGTCAATGCCCACGAGGCAACACGTCCGACGGGTATTTGCCGTACTTATCCCAACTGGATTGGTAACGAAAGTGCCCGTGGCACGGAGTTTGAGAGTTTTGGCGGCAATCCAGTCAACCATACTACCATCCTGCCGTTCACCCGCTTGATTGGCGGTCCGATGGACTATACACCTGGCATCTTCCAAATGGATTTGTCGAAGTTCTCTCCCGAAAACACCAGCAAGGTACGGAGTACGATTGCCCGTCAGTTGGCACTTTACGTGACGATGTACTCGCCCCTCCAGATGGCTGCTGACCTCATCGAGAACTACGAGCCGTTCATGGATGCGTTCAAGTTCATTGAGGACGTGCCTGTTGACTGGCAGAAGAGTGTGTATCTGGAGGCTGAGCCAGGCGATTACATCACCATCGCCCGTAAGGATAAGCATTCGGAAGACTGGTATGTGGGCAGTTCGGTGGATGAGAACGGTCATGTGAGCACTCTCAAACTTGACTTCCTCACGCCAGGCAAGAAATACAAGGCAACCATCTATGCCGACGGGAAGGATGCCAGTTGGGACAAGAATCCGCAAAGTTACACCATCACGACCAAGGCAGTGAACAGCAAGAGCGTCTTGAAGTTGAAGAGTGCCTCGGGCGGTGGTTTCGCCATCAGCATCAAGGCGGTGGACTGATTGTTGCATAAAAGAATCGTACCCGAGGGGTACACCACGCCGTACCCGAGGGCTACGGCACATCGTACCCGAGGGGTACGGCAAAATAGAAACGTATCATAACAAACAATATTTATTCATCAAATCAAAAACCTAAATCCAAAAACATGAAACAGAAACTAAATCTGAGATTCTTGATGACCTTGCTCATCGGAGTCTTCGTGTCCGTTTCAGCGTTTGCCCAAAACATCACGGTGAAGGGTAACGTCAAGGACACAACTGGTGAACCTGTTTTCAGTGCTGCGGTCAAAGTGAAAGGCACAGGCACTGGATGTGTTACCGACCTCAATGGTAATTTTACGCTTTCGGTAGCAAGGAATGCAGTTCTTGAGATTTCCTTCATGGGCTACAAGACTCAGGAGGTGAAGGCTGCTCCTTCGCTCATCGTCATTCTGCAGGATGACAACCGTCTTCTCAACGAGCAGATGGTCATCGGTTATGCTAAGGTGAAGAAATCCGACATGACGGGTTCCGTTGCCGCCATCAAGCCCGACGAGATGTCGAAGGGTATCACGACCAGTGCTCAAGACATGCTCACTGGTAAGATTGCAGGTGTGAGCGTCATTTCAGATGGTGGTACTCCTGGTGGCGGTGCTTCCATCCGCATTCGTGGTGGCTCTTCACTTTCTGCTTCCAACGACCCTCTGATTGTGATTGACGGTCTTGCCATGGATAACAACGGTGTGCAAGGTCTTGCCAACCCGCTTTCGATGGTGAATCCAGAGGATATCGAGTCGATGTCTGTCTTGAAGGATGCTTCCGCAACCGCCATCTATGGTAGCCGTGCATCTAACGGTGTGATTATCATCACCACCAAGAAGGGTAAGAAGGGTAGTGCTCCAAAGGTGAACTACAACGGAAATGTCTCTATTGCTTCTCCTCGTAAGACCTACGACCTGCTGTCGGGTAACGAGTTCCGTGCATACGCCGCAACACTCGGCTTCTCTGACGCCGTTCTGGGTACATTGGGTACTGCTAATACCGATTGGCAGGATGAGATTTATCGTACCGCCGTTTCAACAGACCATCAGGTTTCTGTGGCTGGAGCAACGAAGAATCTTCCTTATCGTGTCAGCGTGGGTTATACGGACAACAACGGTATTGCCAAGACTTCAAACTATCAGCGTTTTACGGGCAGTTTGAATCTTTCTCCTACATTCTTGGACGACCATCTTTCTGTAAATTTCAATGCCAAGTATATGTACGCTCACAACCGTTATGTGGATGGTGGCGTATTTGGTGCTGCAATTGACCAAGACCCCACTCAGCCTGTTTATGCAGACCAGTACGCAACAGGTGGTTACTGGCAGATTACAACGGGCGACTTCTCGAAGGCAGGTTGGGCAAATCCTATCACGAACACCAATACTCCTCAGAACCCATACGCATTGATTAAGAATATGTATGACCGTGCCAATGTGAACTCTCTCATCGGTAACCTCGAAGTGGATTATAAGATTCATGGCTTTGAAGACCTCCGCATTCATGCCAGCGTCGGTGCAGACTATTCAGAAGGTCGTCAGTTGACAGACGTTTCTCCTTATTCTTACAGCAACAACTACTATGGTTGGACAGGTGTAAGACAGTCTTACAAGTACAACCTTCAGGGCAATATCTATGCAGATTACTCTCACAACTTTGATGATGTTCACAATGTGGACTTCATGATTGGTACAGAGGAGCAGCACTTCAACCGTAAGACCTACAACTACGGGGGGGGTAATTATCTGGGTGATGTGCTTGTGACAGACGCAAGTGCTTATTATTCTCCAACACTCCGTAGCGAGCAGGAGCATGAGTACACCAATACGCTTGTTTCTTACTTTGCACGCCTCAATTACGGTCTTCTTGACAAGTATTTGTTGACCGCAACGATTCGTAACGATAATTCTTCGCGTTTTGCCAAGGGACACCGTGCTGGTTGGTTCCCATCTGTCGCTCTTGCATGGAAGATTAACCAGGAGAACTTCTTGAAAGATGTTTCTGCATTGGATGAATTGAAACTCCGTCTCAACTGGGGTATCACAGGTCAACAGAATATCGGTAACGATTTCTACTATCTGCCACGTTATGTGGCTTCAGACCAATATGCTCGTTATTCACTTGGTCAGGAAACTTACTACACAATCCGCCCAGAAGTGTACAATCCTAATCTGAAGTGGGAAAAGACAGCCACATGGGGCGCAGGTCTTGACTACAGTTTCTTGAATGGTCGTGTTGAAGGTTCTATCGATTACTATTATCGTAAGACCTCAGACCTGATTTCTACGGTTTCGGTGGCATCTGGTACCAACTTCGGAAACTATTTGACCAAGAACATCGGCGACCTGTCTAACCATGGTATCGAGTTCAACATCAACGCTCGTCCTGTTGTGACTAAGGATTTCTCTTGGACTATTAGTTATAACGTGGGCTGGAACAAGAACAAGATTACTCACCTCGAAGGAACAGGCGGTAATGATTACTTCCTCACAGGTAATACCATCTCTCCAGGTCTTTCCAACCAAGTGATGGTGAACAAGGTGGGCTATGCTGCCAACTCATTCTATGTATATCAGCAGGTTTATGATGCTGATGGCAACCCCATCGAAGGTCAGTTTGTTGACCGCAACGGCAATGGTCAGATTGACCCAGACGACAAGTATGTGTACAAACATGCAGCAGGCGACGTGTTGATGGGTATGACCAACAAGTTCATCTGGAAGAATTGGGACTTCAGTTTCACTATGCGTGCAAGTTTCAACAACTACCTTTACTATGACTTCCTTGCCAACAAGGCTAACGGTTCTAACCGCTATGCCAACAGTGCATGGAACAACACAAGCCCAGAGGCTGTGAAACTTGGTTTCGAAGGCAAGACTGACTACTACATGAGCGACTATTTTATTCGCAATGCTTCTTTCCTCCGTGTGGACAATATCACACTGGGCTACTCTTTCAATGGTCTGGGTGCTACAGGCAAGTACAATGGCATTGGTGGACGTGTTTACGTTCTTGTTCAGAACCCATTCGTATTTACGAAGTACAAGGGTCTTGATCCAGAAGTTTCTATGAACCATGCAGGTGTTGACAATGGTATCTATCCACGTCCAACTACCTACATGCTGGGTCTGAGTCTGAACTTCTAATGTCTTGAATGTTTAAGAATAAGTTGAATACATTATTTAATATATAAAGAACAATATGAAACTGAATATTTTCAAAAATATAGCACCTGTGGCACTTGCTGCTCTTGTGGGTTTCAGTTCTACCGCATGTATGAACGACCTTGACCAGAGCATCAAAGACCCTCAGACAAACACGGAACTGGATGTCACAGGTCTTTTGACAAAGATTTATGGCTCTTTGGTTTTGACTGGTCAGACCGGTGGTGCTGACAACCCTGATATGAGCCAGTTTGACGAAGGTAACTCGGCTTTCTATCGTCGTATCTTCGAGGCAAACGAACTTTGTTCCGACGAGTGCATCTGGACTTGGCAAGGTGATACGGGTATCCCTGAGTTGACCAACATTTCGTGGAACTCTACTCATGGCTACAATGAGTTGACTTACTACCGCACGATGTACAATGTGACACTCTGCAACTACTATCTTCAGGAAACAGAAGGAACGACTGATGCAGAAGTGCTGCAGAATCGTGCAGAAGTACGTTTTGTCCGTGCCTTGATGAACTTCCACTTCATTGACCTTTTCGGTCGTGCTCCTTACAAGACAGTGGTGGATGAAACACTTCCTGTTGAGAAGACTCGTTCTGAGATATTCAAGATTGTAGAAGATGAACTTCTCTCTATTATTGACGATAGCAAAGAAGAACATTTGGCTGACTTCAATGGCGATGATGCCAACTATGGTCGTGCCGATAAGGTGGCTGCCAAGATGCTGCTGGCTCGCCTCTACCTCAATGCTAAGGTATACTTAGGCACATCTCAATGGGACGAAGAGATGCTGAAGAAGGCTATGCAGTATGCTGACGAAGTGATTGCCTCAAAGTATAAGTTGAACACCACGGCATTGAATGGCCGCTCTGCCTACGAACAACTCTTCATGGGTGACAACGGTGAGAATCCAAATGCACGTCAGGAAATCATCTTCCCAATCCGATGTGATGGTGCTACCTCTCGTTCATACGGTGGCTCGCTCTATCCAATCGCTTCTTGTACAGGTGACGGCACTCCAGACCAAGGTCTGCCAAGTTCTATGTGGACTTGTAACCGTGCTCGTCAGGCTCTCGTTGACAAGTTCATCTCTAATGGTTCCAGTTTGAATGGCAAGAGCATTTCTGCTCATGACTTCGCAGCACAGGCTGGTGACGACCGTGCTCTCCTTTTCGTCAGCGACAATCGTGTTTACGAAACAGAAGAGAAGACAACTTTCACCGCTGGTTTCGCTATCTTGAAGTGGACCAACGAGTATGCACAGGGTGGTACACCATCTGATGTAACTTTCCCTGACACAGACGTTCCTTATCTCCGCGTGGCAGAGGCTTATCTGACTCGTGCAGAGGCAAACTTCCGTTTGGGTGATGTAGATGCCGCCAAGACTGACCTCAACGTGCTTCGCAATCGTGCTCATGCAGCAACATTCGACCAGTCCATCTCTGAGCAGGACATCATCGACGAGTGGTGCCGTGAGTTCTACATGGAAGGTCGTCGCCGTTCAGACCTCATCCGCTTCGGCCAGTTCACTGGTTCCGCCTACGTTTGGGACTGGAAGGGTGGCGTATATGCTGGTACTGGTGTAGAGTCTTTCTACGACCTTTACCCCATCCCATACGCAGAGACCAGTGCAAACGAGAACATGCACCAGAACACAGGTTATTAATCCTAAAAAGTGACTATTCATGAAAAAGATATTTTATTCATTCTTGTTTGCTGTAGCAGCATTGGGCATCACCACTTCTTGTAGTGAAGACCGCGACAGCAATCCTGTGCTGAACACGCAGGGACTTTCTCTGGTGCTCAACACGCCAGGTGTAGCATACAACAACACGCTGGATCTCCTGAACTCCAAGTACGTTGTGCTGACAACCTCACAGCCAGACTATGGTTATACAGCCCCCACCACTTACACGGTATATGTAAGTATGGATAACGAAAACTTTACGGCTCTGGGCACAACGTATCGGACTGCCCGTATGGAAATTTCTGCTGAAGAATTGAATCAGGCTCTGCTCGACATCGTAGGCGATGCCAATGTGGACCAGTTGGCTGAGGCAGTGGAGGTTTACTTCAAGGTAACAGCCCATCTTACAGGTGAAGATACCATGGGACTGGTTGAGTCTAACGTGGTGAAACTCCCGTCTGTGCTTGCTTACGTGCCAGTGGTTGAGTTGGCTCTCCCAACAGAAATGTACATTGTTGGTTCGTTTGCCGCTTCTAACGGATGGAGCGAGTTTGTTCCTCTCCACTTTGCTTATAGCCAGGATGGTTTCTCATACGGTATTGTTTACTTCAATGCAGGCGATGAGTTCAAGATTAACCCAGACGCAGGCTGGAAGGGCAACGACAAGGGCTTTGGCCAGGTGACTATCGGTGCAAGCAATGACGCCGGTGTCGTGAATGGTGGCGACAGCGAGACTTCCAACATGAAGGCTTCTAACGCAGGCTGGTACACTGTCATTGTGAAGAACAAGATTGTGGGCAATGCCATCGACTATGAACTCCAGACGAAGGAGGCTAAGGTTTACCTCTTCGGTGCAGGTGCTGTAGGTGAGCAGTGGTCATTTGACGATGCAAACCTCTTCACGATGAGTTCTTCTGCTACAGAGCCATGCGTATCTCCAGCAATGGGTGGAAGTGGTGAACTTCGTATTGCTGTTGACTGCGGTATCGACTGGTGGAAGACTGAGTTTACGATCAAGTCAGACGGTACTCTCTACTATCGAGACGTTGATATTCCAAGCAACTGGAACGATGCTTTGGGTGCAGACTACTCATTCCAGACAAGTGCTGGCAAGCAGATTTATCTCGACTTTACTAACGGAACAGGTTCACAACAGTAAACTAAAAATTGAATCACATGAAAAAGATATTTTTATATACAGGTCTTGTTGCAGTAGCACTGAGTTTCAGTGCCTGCAACGAAGATTTCGATGACTGGGCAGATCCACAGACGAATGCCCAGGAGGCTCAGCAGGGCAATGTGAACGGTGGCGTGATTGCTGCCGCCACCTCTGCTGTCAACATCGCTGACATTGACGAAGCGGGTGTGGCACTGGTCAACTTCGTTTCTGCAGCCAACCTGGCAGATGGCTCTGCGGTCAAGTTCACACAACTTCTCTTGAATGACGAGGTGGAAGTGCCATTCACCACGACGGGTAATCAGTTGGTGGTGTCTGCAACCGACCTCGCTGCAGCCATCAAGACCGCTTATAACTCAATGGCTTACACCACTCGTGAGGCAAAGTTCAAGGTTGCTGCTGACATCGTGAATGCAGATGGCGTAGCAGTACCTCTTTCTATCGAAGAGAATGAGGTGACCATCAATGTGACGACAGAAGACATCCTGCCTTCCATCGCCAATGAATCTGCTTTCTACTATGTAGGTGGTTACAATGGTTGGAACCTTGGCGACCCAACTCCGATGGAGGCTAACGGCGACGGCACTTACTCTTGCATCATCGAACTGAAAGAGGGTAGTGAATGGTTCTGCTTCGCACCTCAGTCGGCTGTTGATGCACAGGATTGGGCAAGCCTCTTCCGTGCCAATGCTAACGGTGACACATCCACCTCAGGCTTCTTCAATCTGGACATCACTTCTGGCAACAGTTTCTGTGCAGAGATTCCTGCTGATGGCAAGTATAAGTTCACTATCTCTCCAAAGGATTGGACTTACTCTTATTCTGGCTACACAGAGATGCTGTACTATGCAGGTGACTCTAATGGTTGGGGCTTCTCTCCATTGGCAAAGGTCGGTGAAGAATTTGTAGGCTATTACTACATCTATCAGCCAGACAATGCGAACACTTGGGGCTTCAAATTCACAGTTGACCCATCTTGGGACAACCCACAGTATGGTGCAGGTGAGGGTGCTAACTCTATCGCTATCGATGGTGGCAACATCCAGATTACAGAGCCTTCTGGCTTCTATCAGTTGACCGTCAATACAGACAACAATACTTATTCTATCTTCGCTATCTCTCAGATGTCGCTCATCGGCTCTGCTGTCAATGGCGACTCGAGTTGGGGCACAGACTATGACCTGACGTTCAATCTGGACAACATGGCATGGGAAGGCACATACGAGATGACAGATGGCGAATATAAGATTCGTGCCAACCACGACTGGACACTCTCATGGGGTGGCAGTTTGGAAGAAATGACTTCACAGAACGGTGCAAACCTCTCGATTGAGGCTGGTACTTACAAGTTCAGTTTCAAACCGAACTGTGATGGTCAGGGTGTTCTCACCGTTGAGGCTCAATAACGAAATCTAACACATTATTGATCAATAGGGGCGGGTGTGTCAAATAGCCATAGCCTCAGCACCTCAAAATCGACCACGTCGTGGTCGGCAAACCGATGACGACGTGGTCGGCAGATTGACCACGACGTAGTCGATTCAGAGGTTGTGAGTGTACGCTTTTTGACACACCCTCCTATTTGTTTTTAATCTTCTTAAGACGATGAAAAAGATACTATCACTTTTAGTCCTTGTTTTTTCTTGCTTAAATGCTTCTGCACAATCGGAGGTGATGCTGCAAGGTTTCTACTGGGACAGTTACTCTGACACAAAATGGACCAAACTGGAAAAACAGGCAGACGAATTGGCTCGCTACTTCGACCTCATCTGGGTGCCGAACTCTGGCTATTGTGGCGACTATAACAACATGGGTTATATGCCGCTCTATTACTTTAACCAGAACTCGTCATTTGGTACAGAGGCAGAGTTGCGTAGCATGATTAGCACATTCAAGGAAAAAGGTTTGGGAACCATTGCTGATATTGTCATCAATCACCATAACACCAACGGATGGTTCTCTTTCCCTGCCGAGACCTACAATGGCGTGACATATCAGTTGCAGAGCACCGACATCTGCAAGAATGATGACGGTGGTTCTGCTCTTGAAGAGGCTACGGCAAAAGGCGTTTCTCTGTCTGCCAATAACGATACTGGTACGGACTGGGATGGCTGCCGCGACCTTGACCATCAATCAGCGAATGTGAATAAAATTGTCAAGGCATACCTTTCGTTCCTGCTCGATGACATCGGCTATACAGGGTTCCGCTATGACATGGTGAAAGGTTATAGTGCTTCCTATACAGCCGAATACAATACCGCTTCCAAGCCCGCTTTTTCTGTCGGTGAATGTTGGGATGGCTCTGGCACAATCAAGAACTGGATAGACGGTACGAAGGTCAATGGCGTGCCCACATCTTCTGCTTTCGATTTTCAGTTCCGCTATCGTGTGCGTGATGCCATCAATCAGAACAACTGGACAAATCTTGCCGGCAACGCATCCGATACAGGTGGCTATCCGCTTATCTATCAAGAGGCATATCGTCCATACGCTGTGACGTTTGTGGAGAATCATGACACAGAGAAACGAGCCAACGATAACCAAGACCCTATCAAGGCAGATACTCTTGCCGCCAATGCCTATCTGCTTGCCATGCCAGGTGTACCATGTGTATTCTTGAAGCATTGGCTCAATGCGAAAGGCGACATCAAGCGGATGATTGAGGCACGTCGTCTGGCTGGCATCACTAACACCAGTACATACGAGCAGGTGGCATCTTCGCAACTTTACTATGCAGTGAAGACTACAGGCACCAAGGGCTCGCTCATTTGTGTGGTGGGCAAGACACCTGCCGCCTATACGGCTCCAACTGATTACAAATTGCTTTGTTCGGGTAGCGATTATCGCTATTACATCAACTCGGCTGCATACGCGGATTGGGATACAACTCTTGCTCGTATCGAGGCTGAGCAGAAGGCGGCTCAGGAGGAGAAGGACAACTTCAAAACTTACACCGCCACCGTTTACGTCAAGGCAGACTTCACTCCTGTTTACTTCTACATTTGGGACAGCAATAACAACACGCAACTGAATGGAAACTGGCCTGGCAAGCAGCCGTCCACTACGACTATCGATGGCGAGACTTGGTACTATCAGCGTGTTGACATTACAGATGTTGACTACTATTTCAACATCATCTTCAATCAGGGCAATGGAAAACCGCAGACAGATAACATCGAGGGCATTACCTCCGACAAGTACTATACCGCTACGATTGCTGACGGCAAGGTGCAGTTCACCGATGTGACCAATACGGTGGGTGTCCGTAATGTGAAGACTGATAAAATGTCTGATGGTCGCATCTATAACTTGATGGGCATTGAAGTGAAAGTTCCAGCCAAAGGTTCTATCTACATTCAGAACGGTAAAAAGTTTATCATGCCATGAAACAGATACCAGACCAATCATTTATGAAACTGTTCAACATCAGTTTCGGATTCTTCGGAGTACAAATCGCCTACGCTTTGCAGTCGGCGAATATCTCCCGAATCTTTTCCACGCTCGGTGCCGACCCGCACAATCTGAGTTATTTCTGGATTCTGCCTCCTCTCATGGGCATCATCGTGCAGCCCTTTGTCGGAGCATGGAGTGACCGCACATGGACACGCTTTGGTCGCCGCATTCCCTACCTCTTCATCGGGGCATTAGTGGCAGTCCTCGTCATGTGTATGCTGCCTAATGCCGGCTCCTTTGGCATGGCAGCAGGTACGGCGATGATTTTCGGACTCATCTCCCTCATGTTCCTCGACACCTCCATCAACATGGCGATGCAACCCTTCAAGATGATGGTGGGCGACATGGTGAACGAGGAGCAGAAAGGCAAGGCCTACAGCATACAGTCGCTGCTGTGCAACGCCGGTAGCGTCGTGGGCTTCGTATTCCCATTCTTCTTCGCCGCCATCGGCCTGAAAAACGTGGCCCCCGAGGGCATCGTGCCCGACACGGTCATCTGGTCGTTCTACGTCGGTGCCGCCATCCTCATCCTCTGCGTCATCTACACCACCGTCAAGGTGAAGGAGTGGCCGCCGGAGGAGTATGCCGAGTACAATGACACTGAGAGCACAGAGAAGACAGAGGGCACGGAGTCGGCCAACTGGTTCGTGCTGTTGAAGAACGCGCCGTCGGCCTTCTGGCGCGTGGGCCTGGTGCAGTTCTTCTGCTGGGCCGCCTTCCTCTACATGTGGACCTATGTCGTCGACGCCGTGTCGCTCACGGTGTGGAACACTGCCGACCCTGTCAGCGAGGCCTATCAGGTGGCCGGCAACTGGACGGGCGTGCTCTATGCCATACAGGCCCTCGGCTCCGTGGGCTGGGCCATGGTGCTGCCGCGCTTCCCCAACATGAAGATGGCCTACAGCGTGAGCCTCATGCTCGGCGGACTGGGCTTCGCCCTCATACCCTTCTGCCCCGACCAGTACATGCAGATCGTTCCCTTCCTGCTCATAGGCTGTGCCTGGGCCGCCATGCTCGCATGCCCCTTCACCCTGGTCACCAACGCCCTGCAGGGCTACGGCCACATGGGGGCCTACCTGGGCCTCTTCAACGGCACCATCTGTCTGCCGCAAATCGTTGCCGCCATCTGCGGAGGTGTCATCCTCCACTGGGTGGGCAGCTACCAGGCTAACATGATGTTCGTCTCTGCCCTGCTGCTCGTCCTAGGTGCCGTCTGCGTGATGGGCATCAGTACGAAGAAGTAATCAGTTTTTCGGCAAAATCTTTGGTGGTTTGAAGAAATAGCCGTATCTTTGCAGCCACAGAGCAAAGATTATACACAACAATAACTAAGCAAATGGACACTATTAGTATATCTTCAGGGGATAACCGGCGCTTATCCTGGAG
>CALAVF010000336.1 GCA_937892315.1 uncultured Prevotellaceae bacterium
CTATCCCCCCTGTAAGTTCGCCACCACCACTGTGGTGGGCAAGGTGGAAGATACCGAGTTCAAGGTCAGCGGCAAGCAGATCTTGGAACCCGGTTGGCGTGTGGTGTACGCCAAGGATGTGGCCGCCAGCGAAGATGATGACACGAAGAAGAAAGACGAGGAGCGCATCCTCCCCAGTTTCACCATAGGCGAAAGCGGCCCACACGAACCCACCCTGACCGAGAAGATGACCACCCCTCCGAAACATTACACGGAGGCCACCCTTCTGCAAGCCATGGAAACCGCCGGCAAGTTCGTCGACGACGAGGAGTTGCGTGCCGCCATGAAAGAGAACGGCATTGGTCGTCCTTCCTCCCGCGCCTCCATCATCGAGACCCTTTTCAAGCGCCATTACATCCGCAGGGAGAAGAAGAACATCGTGGCCACCGTCACCGGCATCGAACTCATCGACCTCATACGCGAAGAACTGCTGAAGAGTTGTGAATTGACCGGGATCTGGGAGAAGAAGTTGCGCGAGATTGAGCAGAAAAAATACGATGCCGGGCAGTTCATCGCCGAGTTGAAGCAACAGGTGAGCGATATCGTGCATCAGGTGATGACCGACCCGACGAACCGACGCATCACCGTGTTGGAAGAGGAAGACCTGGAGATGAGGAAAAAGACAAGTGGCAAGACCAGCGAAGGTGATAAGGTCAAAACGAGTAAGCCACGAGTACCGAGGAAAAAGAAAGCCACCGCCACGGCGGTTCAGGCCGCCTCCAGCGGCTCGACCCTTCCCACCCCTACCGATGCACTGATAGGAACCCGATGCCCTCTTTGTGGGCAAGGGACACTCATCAAGGGCCGGACAGCCTATGGATGTTCCAACTGGCGCAACGGCTGCCAGTATCGGATACCTTTTGGGGGAGGAGGATAGGGAATTATTTGACAAACCACCCCCTGCCCCCTCCTTTGGAAAAGGAGGGGAGAAGATTGCCTTTCTGTTGACAAACCACTCCTGCTCTCCTTTAGAAAAGGAGGGGAGAAGATGGTCCGATGATGTGTCAACCAGCCATTAGAAGGCCGCGAATCCGTTCAATTCGTGCAATCCGTTGTTTTGAGAAGGAGGTAACTTCTGTAATAATATTTGGTTACGCAGAAAACCGCCATCACTCAGAGAGTCATCGAGTGGTGGCGGATTTTCAATGTTGAGGCTCTTCGGCTTTACTGTAACCTTTCTTCTATTTGCTCTTCATGTATTCATCGTATTCGTTGCCGGTGGCTTGGAAATACTTGTTGAAGTGGGCTTCCTCGCTGAGCGTGGTGTTCACCCAGGCCCGTTCCACATCGCAGTAACCGGTGAATTCTATGGTGAAGGTAGCACTGCCGTGGGGCGGCAAGTCTTGGCCGGCTTTCTTCTCAATATAGGAATTCATCTCTCGCACATAGAGCACTTTGAAGAACACTTCATAATCAGAGCCTGAGATGGGCTGTTCGGAGGTGCTCTGCACGGTATAGGCCAGGATGCCGGTGTCCATCATCATCTCGGGTTCCTTGACCACTTTTGACTGTCCCACCACCTTCAGTTTCTTTGCGGCGTTCTGGATATGCTGCTTGATGAGTCGGCTCTTGAAGTCCTTGTCGGCCATGCGCGAGGCGTTCTCCACATCGCTCAGTGCGGCTTTGTACTGTCCTGTCTTTTGGGCGAAGGTGAGCACGTCGGCGGGGTAGGCGAACAGCCCGTGCGAAGTGGTCGCTCTCATTGTACCGTCCTCGTCTTGGGTGATGGTGGCATCGGCACCCTGGGTGAAAGTGGCAAGGAATGTGCCGGGTGCCTCGGTTGCCGTCACTGTCACGCTGTCGGCAATGAAGTTCAGGGCGAGTGAGTCTGCTTTCTCCGCATCGGCATAGATGGCCTTCACGGAGTCCAACTGGTTCTGGCTCACTTTCGTGGCGAAGTCGATGGCGAACTGACGCACGGCCTTGTTGCCGTCACTGCCACTTGTACAAGCAGCAAACAAGGATGCTGCCGACATGATTAAACAATATATTCTTTTCATGTTGACCGACTTTTTATAATTCCCTTGGTTGACGTAGTCATCTCGTGCATATCACTTTTGTCTCATAGACGTAGCCGAAGAGTTTGCCACTGCTGTCGAGCACGCCAATCCATCGGCTTCGCTTACCTCCTACATAAGCCTCCGTGCCGTAGCATTCGTTTCCTCGCGGCAGGCGTTTCACGATCTTCGACTGCGTGGTGGGTTGCTGCCGCACGTTCACATAGCCGTCGGCATCGGAGATATAGCCACAGCAACGGCCTTGCGCTGCTATGTCAAGGGTGACCAGCAGGGCGAAAAAGAGGAATAGTGCTTTTTTCATCATTTTCTTGGTGATTAGTAGTGATAATGTAAAAATGGTATTGAATTATCTTGCAAAGATACGTCATTTTTGAGAATCGCCACCATTCTTTTTGGTTCAAAATGGTTCATACGGGTCGTATTTCTTTGGTGGATTCAGCGAAAACGATTATATTTGCATGGATTAGGAACTGCTCGACATGGAAGAACGGCATAGACATCCTGCTACAGACTCGTCAGATTCAGGCTTTCTCACGGGAGAGAGTCCTTACCTGTCGCAGCATTTCACCTCACAGGAACTCATCTATGCATCGAAAAACGGCTATTGCGACATCTATCGGGCACAGCGTATGGGCAAATGGCATGTACTGAAATGCCTGAAAAAAGAACACAGCGACCAAAAGCCGTATCAGGCCCTG
>CALAVF010000337.1 GCA_937892315.1 uncultured Prevotellaceae bacterium
ACTGCTGCGGCATGAGGCTGTCACACTCGACAAGCAGGGCATACGACGAATCGGGATGCTCTTCCATCTGGGACTCCGCACGGTCGAGCACCTCCAGCACTCCCTTGTCGTCAGCACAGGCGGACAACAGGAGCAACAAAACAACGGACAAATACAGCAGTTTCTTCATCTGAAAACACGAGAGGTAACCATGGTTGTACAAACCTTTTCGCCTGCAAAGTTACATTTTCCTGACTTCTCCAACAAACTTTTCATACATTATTTATTAGAAAACGCCTTTTTCGCCATCGTCATACAAAGGCAACAAAAAGCGGGCTGTGTACGCACACAAAATACTCATTTTTCAGTTGTGTACGCACACAGCCCTTGACATAAGTCATGGATTGGATGCTTTTTTGAAGTTTTTGGCGAAAAGATATTGACGATGCCACGAAAAGAGCGTAACTTTGCAGCGTAAAAAAGATTAAGACACAGAAAAGACACAAAAATAGAAGGTTAGTAAAAGGTATTAGTTTTTAAGGTAAAAAGTTCTTCAATAGGTTAGTTGATTATGGTAAAATGATTGTTTTTACAAGGATATTCAAACAGGAATAAAGATATAGGTTATACAATAGGTTTTAGGTTAGTAAAAAGATTCATGTTCATTTTGGTAGCAAGATGAAAAGAAAAAGTGAAGTCCGTGATGGATTTCACTTTTTTCTTTGGGCTTCCACTTGGCAGAACGGAGAAAAAGAAGTACCTTTGCCAAAGAAATGAAAAATCAACTCAAGAACTCAAAAACATAAAAACATATCATCTATATGAAGAAGATTTTTGCATTGATGCTTTGGGCTTGCTGTCTGGTATGTGTTGGATGCACGAGTCAGCAGGGCGAGAAAGAGACGGAGGTGGTGCTGGAAACTACGGTTGGTGAGATTCGTCTGAAATTGTACAACGACACGCCGGGTCATCGGGACAACTTTGTACAGAACGTGAAGGATGGGCTGTACACGGGTGTGACGTTCCACCGTGTGATTCGCAACTTCATGATTCAGACGGGCGACCCGAAGACTCGCCCGCAGGGGTATGAGGTGAAGTTGAACGAGCAGGGTGACACCATTCCCGAGTGGATTCCTGCCGAAATTGTGTGGCCGAAGCATTTCCATGTGAGAGGAATGCTGGCGGCGGCTCGTGAGGGTGACGAGGAGAACCCAAAGCGGATGAGCGACAAGTTTGAGTTCTACATTGTGACGGGCAAGGTGCAGTCGGATGATGACATGGACAACATGGAGAAGGCTCGTGAGCAGCGGGATGCGGAACTGCTGTATCAGCAGAAGCAACAGGCGAACAAAGAGAAACTGGATGCCTTGCGTGCAGCCCGCGACAGGGACGGGCTGAGCGACCTGCTGGAAAAGTTGCAGGACGAGGCGAAATGGGAGGTGTCTGAGAATCCACCCATCACTTATCCGAAGGATGTCCGCAAGGCATACAGGGTGCATGGCGGTGCTCCGTGGCTGGACAATGAGTACACGGTGTTTGGCGAAGTGGTGAAGGGCATGGATGCTGTGGAGACAATTCAGAAGGTGAAGACAGATGCCACGGACAAGCCTCTGAAGGAAATACGCATCGTGAAAGCCTATGTGGTTGAGTAAGCACACGCTGGAGAACGGACTGAGGATTGTGCATCAGCAGGACACATCCACGCAGATGGTGACGCTGAACGTGCTCTATCAGGTGGGCAGTCGCAACGAAAGTCCCGAGCATACGGGATTCGCCCATCTGTTTGAACATCTGATGTTTGGAGGCAGCGTGAACATTCCCAACTATGACGAACCGCTGCAACTGGCGTGTGGCGACAACAATGCATTCACCACCAACGACTACACGAACTATTACCTGACTGTGCCTGCCGCCAATGTGGAGATGGGCTTCTGGCTGGAGAGTGACCGCATGATGAGTCTGGCGTTTACTCCTGAAAGTTTGGAGGTGCAACGAAAGGTGGTGATGGAGGAGTTTAAGCAGCACTACATCACCCCGCCTTATGGCGACATCAGTCACCTCATCTCGGCATTGGCATATAAGGTGCATCCCTACCGATGGCCTACCATCGGACTGAAACTGAGTCATATCGCCGACGTGACGATGGACGAGGTGAAGGACTTTTTCTTCCGTTTCTATGCTCCTAACAATGCCATCCTTTCGGTGGTGGGGAACATCACGATGGAGGAAACGGTGCGGCTGGCTGAGAAATGGTTTGGCCCTGTGCCCCGTCGGCAGATTGACATGACGCCCATTCCCCAGGAACCTGAGCAGGTGGAACAGCGGCGGCTGACGGTGGAGAGGGAGGTGTCTGGCGATGTGCTCTATTTGTCGTTCCCCATTGTTGGCGTGACACACCCCGACTTCCATTGTTGCGACATGATTTCCGACATTCTTTCGGCAGGGAAATCTTGCCGCCTGAATCATCATCTGGTGGAAGAGCAGCACCTCTTCACCAATATTGATGCATACGTCGCCCCTCACATCGACCCTGGGCAACTCTTCATCGCAGGGATGCCGGCAGAGGGCGTCTCAGTGGAGGAAGCCGAAGTGGCGGTTTGGGAAGAGTTGGACATGCTTTCAGACGAAGGAATCGGTGAAGACGAACTGGAAAAAGTGAAGAACAAATTTGAGGCAAACTTCATGAAGGAACGTGCTAATCGTCAGAAGTTCGCCGCCCAACTTGCTTTCTATGAGATGCTGGGTGATGCCGCATGGGCAGACAAAGAGGTGGAAGCCTATCGAAGTGTCACAAGGGAACACTTCATGCAGGTGTGTCGCAAGACGCTAAGAAGGGAAAAGGCAAGCGTGTTGTGGTACTTGAGGAAAAAATGAAGAAAGAAAAATGAAGAACCTTTGGCTCGATGAAGTCAAAGGGGAGTTGACCAATCAACTATCAAAAGATTTCCAGAGGTTGTCGTCGGGTAGGGGTGCCATGACGGCAACTTCTTTTTTGCTGACAGGGTGGATGAACTGCATGGTGCGGCTGAGCAGGGAAATGCTGCCGTCGGGATTGGAACGTTTGGCTCCATATTTGAGGTCACCCTTGATGGGGCAACCGATTTTGGCAAGTTGGCAACGGATTTGATGGTGGCGTCCTGTTTTCAAATCCACCTCTATCAAATAATAATTGTCGGACTTGCCAATGACCTTATAGTCAAGCGCGGCCTTCTTGCTGTGAGGCACTTCGTGGTCGTAGGCATACGACTTGTTCTGCTTCTCGTTGCGAACCAGCCAGTGGGTCAGTGTCCCTTCAGACTGTGGTGGGGCGTTCTTCACAATCGCCCAGTAGGTTTTGTGAACTTCGCCGTTGGCAAACATCGTGTTCATCCGTGCCAACGCTTTGGAGGTGCGGGCAAAAAGCACCAAGCCAAACACGGGACGGTCGAGACGATGAACAACACCAAGGAAGACGTCGCCGGGTTTGGCGTACGCTTCCTTGATGTATCGTTTCACTGTTTCGCTCAGAGGCTTGTCGCCGGTCTTGTCGCCCTGCACGATTTCGCCCGATGTCTTCGAAACAATGATGACGTGATTATCTTCGTAGATAACTTCCATTACATATTCATTCCACCATCAATCTGGATGACCTGACCAGATACGTAACTGGACATGTCGGATGCGAGGAAGAGGCAGACGTTGGCGATGTCCTCTACTTGACCTCCACGGCGGAGTGGAATCTTCTGCATCCAAGCCTTGCGGATTTCCTCTGGCAGTTGGGCTGTCATGGCTGTCTCGATGAAGCCTGGAGCCACCGCATTGGCACGCACACCCTTAGGACCGAGTTCCTGTGCAATAGACTTTGCCAAGCCAATCATGCCTGCCTTGGAAGCAGAGTAGTTACACTGGCCTGCATTGCCGTGAACACCGACCACGGAGGACATGTTGATGATGGAGCCACCACGCTGGCGCAGCATGATAGGAGCACAAGCGTGGATGAAGTTGAACGCAGACTTGAGGTTGACGTTGAGCACGGCATCCCACTGAGCCTCTGTCATGCGGAGCATCAAGCCGTCCTTGGTGATGCCAGCATTGTTCACCAGCACGTCGATAGAGCCAAAGTCTTCGTGAATCTTCTTCACTACAGCCTCTGTCTCGGCGAAGTCGGCAGCGTTGCCAGCGTAGGCACGGCAAGTTACACCCAGTGCCTCAATCTCCTTGCGAGTCGCCTCGAGGCCTGCAGCCATGTCGTCGTTCAAAACCAAATCTGTGAATGCGATGTTTGCACCTTCTTGAGCAAACTTGATAGCGACAGCCTTACCGATGCCGCGTGCAGCACCTGTGATGAGTGCTGTCTTACCAGTCAAAAGTCCCATAATTTTTTATCTACTTAGTATATTGGTTACATTAGTTATATCTCAAGTTTCTGCCCAACCCTCTATACACCATGCGACGCACATAGGGATACAACTCCTCCACGTTCTGCACGGCATAGCGGCCGTAGATGAAGGGTACCTCGCACCCTTTCAGACAATAGTGCATAATCTCTGCCGTGAGACGCACGTTGTGGATGTCAAATACGCTCTTGTCGATGCCCTCGTTCATGATACGACGGAAGAGGGACACTTCGTTCTTGTCGAAATTCTTGCGAACCGCCTCCACTTTCCAGATGTCGCGGAAGAACTCGGCACGCAGGTTTCCGTTGCGATAGACGGCTTCCTTCATCACGTTGAGGTGGGCAAAAATCAGTTGCACCATCTTCTCCTCGGGAGAGATGTTCTTGCGTGCCACCTCCTCCATGCGTTCGAACAAACGTTCCAACTCCGTCTGGATGACAGCCAGATAAATCTCTTCTTTGCTATTGAAATAGGTGTAAAGTGTGCGACGACCTCGGTTGGCAGCAAGTGCAATGTCATTCATGGACGTATTTTCAAATCCATTCTTGGCAAACAGTTGGCGAGCCACATCAACCAGAAGTTCCCTTGTCTTCAAAACCGACATAATTCAATATTGTTTCAATTTGTGTGCAAAATTACACAAAAAAAAGGAATCCACAAAGCATTTTTTGCACATCTTTTCATAAAAAAGCGTTAACAGGCAATGAATCAGCCTTTTAGTAAATGCACAAATAATGTTAAATTGTGTACTGCTATCCAAACAACTCTCGCAAAGCCTCTTCCACCTTGCGAACAGGTACGACCTTGATGTTGAATTTGCTGATGTCAATGCCATTCATGTTGGCACGAGGCACAATCATCTTGCGGAAGCCCAACTTGTCAGCCTCGGCGATGCGTTGCAAAATGCGACTGACAGGACGCACCTCGCCACTCAAGCCAACCTCGCCCGCAAAACAGATGTCGCGAGCGATGCCTGTGTCCACATTGCTGGAAAGCACGGCGGCAATCACGCTCAGGTCGATGGCGGGGTCGGTCACACGGATGCCGCCAGCGATGTTCAGATACACATCACGCTGTGGCAGTTTGAAACCCACACGCTTTTCGAGCACAGCCAAGAGCATGTTGAGGCGTCGCAAATCGAAGCCGGTCGCCGAACGTTGTGGTGTACCGTATGCGGCAGTGCTGACCAGAGCCTGTGTCTCGATGAGCAGGGGACGCACTCCTTCGATAGAGCAAGCCACTGCCACACCGCTCAATTCTTCACCATTCTTCACATCGCTCAGCAGGAGTTCCGAAGGGTTTTCCACAGGTCGCAACCCATTGTGTACCATCTCGTAAATGCCCAACTCTGCTGTTGAGCCAAAACGGTTCTTGATGGCACGCACAATGCGGTACATATAGTGTTGGTCACCCTCAAACTGCAAAACGGTGTCCACCATGTGTTCCAATATCTTTGGCCCCGCAATGGAACCTTCTTTGTTGATGTGACCTATCAGGATGACAGGCGTGTTGCTCTCTTTGGCAAACTTCAAAATCAAGGCTGCACACTCTCGAATCTGACTCACACTGCCAGGTGAGGACTCCACCGTCTCTGTAGCCATTGTCTGGATGGAGTCAATCACCACCAGATCAGGCTCTACCACCTTGATGTGCTCAAACACTATTTCAATCATGGCTTCACACACCACCTGCACATCAGCCAAAGCCTCGCTTGCCGCACCGTCCTCGTACTTCTCCAGCAACCTGTCTGCCCTCAGTTTCAACTGCCTTGCACTTTCCTCGCCACTCACGTAGAGAATTCGAAGTCCCTTCAACCTCAGCACCGTCTGCAACACCAGCGTGGACTTGCCGATGCCTGGTTCACCACCCAATAATGTCAAACTGCCAGGCACCAAGCCTCCGCCCAGCACACGATTCAGTTCCCCGTCCAGCATGTTGATACGAGGCTCATCCTCCGTCCTGATTTTCGACATCGAGATAGGGCTGGACTTCGATTCCAGACTGAACTCTTCTCGGATGCCCTGCAAAGGTTTTTTCTTGCCGAGTTTCTGTTCCACAAAGGTGTTCCACTCGCCACACGCAGGACATTTGCCAATCCATTTCGGACTGTCATAACCGCATGAAGTACAAACGTATGCAATCTTCTCTTTTGCCATATTCATCTTTTTGATGTGCAAAGATACGGCTTTTTGAACAATACTGCAACCTTTTTGGCAATCTTTATCTTAGAAAAAAAGCGTAACTTTGCAGCCAAAATGTAATGTCCCCCCACCAGAGAGGATGAACAGAATAGCACATCTCATACAACTTGCCATCGTATGGCTGACACTGTGTGTGACGACTCATGCCACAGAGAATGATTCTATCTGGCATGATTCCATCACTGGTACCCGTATGCACCTGCAACGGGTGGAGGCACTGACACCCTATCATTGTTCACTGCATTTTTTCGGTCAGAAACCAGGCGGTTCCCCAAAATCACCTGCTCTACAGGCACTGGTCGAGGACATTGGCATCAATGCCCTCGTTTTCAGTTGGGACCACTTTGTTACCGACCGCGAATGGGCACGTGTCACCAATTCCACCCTCCATCAGAACCTCACTGGCGGCTGGGTGTGGGACAACGATAGTTTCTCGGGCAACCAGTTCAGTCACCCTTATCATGGCAGCATGTTCTACAATGCCGCCCGTGAGCACGGACTCTCCTACGGTGTTTCCCTCATCTACCCCCTCGTGGGTTCTGCCACGTGGGAACTCTTCTGCGAAACCAACAGGCCCGCCTTCAACGATTTCCTTTCTACAGGAGTCGGTGGTGCAGGCATTGGCGAAGTGACCCATCGTGCTTCCGACATCTTCTTCGACAACAGCAAGCGAGGTGCATCACGTGTTGCCAGAGAAATTGTCGGCACCCTGCTCAACCCCGTGCGTGGCTTGCATCGTATCATGTCAGGCGAAATGTTTCGGGTCAATCATCTGTCGGCTGGTAAGAAAGAGCCCCCTGAACCATACTCATTCCAGATAGGCATAGGCGACCGCTACATGTATGACATGGGCGACATACACCCCCAGTTTGGACGTCGATACCATGAGCACATCCCTTTCCTCGACATCCGTTTCAACTACGGCAACCACTACAACAACCTTGACGAAGGCAAGGCAAGCCGTGCCTACGACTATTTCGACCTCTACGCGTTGGTCAACCTCGACTCAAACCATCCCACCATTGGTGAACTTGACATCATGGGACGCATCGGCTCCATCCAACGTCAGTTGCCCCGGCGATGGAAACTCGACATAGGCTTCTATCAGAACATCAAATACATCGACCATTACGGCAAAGATGGTCACCAACAAGCAGGCAATCTCGCCATCATCTCCGAAGCCGCCAGTTTCGGTGCCGGATTCCACGCCGAGCGTCAAGGAAAAGCCATCACCCTGAAGCACGACCTCATGCTCTCAGCCGTGCCATTGGGGGGCAGCACTGCCGACTACTTTCCCCTGCGACGCTACAACTTCGGCACAGGCTTCTCCGTTCGTCACAACTTCCAATTCATCTATAACCGTCACCTCTCTTTCGGCAATCAGTTCTACTTCATGCGTTTGTTCATCGTCAAGGGAGCCGATCCAGCCCGCCTCGACCTGTACATCAACAATCCCGACCAGTACGCGACCGAGGTGACCGACGGCATCAATGCGTGGGGTGACCTCGGCGAGCAGAGCATCCTCCAGAACCGCCTCTTCCTCAGCGTCAACGTCACCCCCTCCCTCCAGTTCCATCTCCAAAACGAATTCTACCTTCGTCACGGCAACTACCGCGACTATCCTTCTCGCACAGCCAAAAGCATGGAATGGAAAGCAGGCTTCAGTTATGCACTGTGAAAAAACGTATTATTCCAGCAGAATGACATTTGCCTTTTGATTATCCATGCCAGGCATCGTCCTTCCTATCGGGGCACCGATATATGTAGGGTCGCATACCACAAACTTACGTCCATTCAGATTGATATAATCCCCAGCCACATTTTCTGTGAATTGTACGGCAGAAGCCAAATGTCCTGGATAATAGATGAGAATGCACTTTAAGCCGAGCAAGTCACGCACCAATCTCGTGAACAGTATTGACCTGTCCTCACAATCGCAATACGGATAATATAAGGTTTCTTCAGGGAAGAATGCCCTGTCACAGCCCCACACCTTATCATCATATTCATACACAAATGCTGTTTGCACCCAGTTCAGCAACCGTTCCGTCGCCTCTTTCTCGCTCAAATTCTTCAACTTCTCCTTGAACATTGGCAACAGTTCTCCCCTCAATCGGTCCTCCAATGGCATGTTGGCATACATTGCCCATCGGGTCATGAAATTATCCTCTATCATCGATGTTGGATAGTCACTCATAAAGTCAATCAGATTCCTGTTCACACTCACCTTCATTTCTATCTCAGGATAACGTTCCGCTTTCAGAGTTCTCACGTCCGAACGCCTGTCTGCCAACACCATCGCTTGCGGAATCCAAAGCGACAGCGATTTTTCTTGCGGGAATGCCGCCTCACAGATGCTCATTCGTTCCGCATCCTCGCCATACAGATAAAAGTCGCCTCCTTCAATCGAGAGATACATCTTGTCATAAATTGCATGTTTCGACGAATATAGTAGCCTTAACTTGCTGCCATCCATGCCCAGCCTCATCTTATATCCCGACTGACAATATACATACGCCATCAGCAACGTTGCCTCATTGCCCTTGCTGCCCATACACGCCTGTGCCATTTTGTCCAACATCTGCAAATAAGCCCAATCGCTCAGACGGTGCTCGATTCTTAAAGTCAGGCAGTCACGAATCAGGTTGTTATACTCCTTTCCTGCCAACTTCTCCCATGCGTCTGCCACGTCATCAGGGTTGCAACCTTTCATTTGAAAAGCCTGCTCTTGACCGAATCGTACTTTCATCACTGTGCCATAGAAAGAGAAATCCTTCGTTTCCTCTTTCACCACGGGTTGTTCCCGAATCGGTTCCACAGGCACAGGTTGAGGCTCTATCTTCGGAATCTCAACCACCTCATCCTCAATGACAATCGGAGTATTCTCAATCGGTTTCAACAAGTCCTCGTCAGGAATAATCACAGGCGGCACCTCTTCCTCCTTTGGCTTCGGTATGGCAGGCATCACCTTGTGTTCCTCCCATGCCTTTCTTGCAAACTCCGCATACGTCCTGTTCGCTTCATCCCGAAAGTTCTCATACCGTTCCTCCGCTTGTTGCTTGAACTGGCTATAAGCATCTTGGAAAGTAACCTGTGCGTGCAAATGAACAAACAGGCTAACAAAAACGACTAAAAACAGACTTCTTTTCATGTGTCTTTATATGATTTAGTGATAAGAATGGGTTTAATTTAAAGAAAAATATGTAATTTTGCAGCAAACTTCAAAATTATCACAGTCATGACAATTGTTAGTACAAGAGACTTTCGTTCCAACCAGACCAAGTATCTCGGCATGGCAAGCCGTGGTGAGCGTGTGATTTTGCGTTCACGAATGGGAAGTTTCCACTTGACTCCTGTTGCAGAAGAGCCCACTCCAAAGAGGGACATAACAACAGAGATTTGCGATGGGCTAAAAGCATGGAGAGAATACCTTGATGGTGATAAAACAAAAATGCATTCTGCGGAGGAACTGCTTCATGAGTTACGAAATTCAGACTTATAGCGAGTTTGACAAGGCACTGAAGAAACTCGCAAAACGTTACCGTAGCATACCAGATGACTATGAAGCGTTTCTGAAAAGTTTGCAGGAGAATCCCTATCAAGGAACAGAACTTTGCCCTAATATTCGCAAAATTCGGATGATAATAGGCTCTAAAGGACGTGGCAAGGCTGGCAGTGCTCGTGTCATTACAGCCAATGCCATCGTCGCAGAACACGAAGGACAAATTGCTCTGCTTACCATTTACGACAAAGCAGACTATTCCACGGTTGATAAGAAAATCGTTAAGAAAATCGCTCGAAGTCTTGGCTTCAAAGTCGATTGATACAGGATGCCGAGCCATATCCAAGTCAACTGTGATTTTAAAACTATTTCTCTTCCCCTGCCACCCCTCCAAATGGCAGGGGATTCCTTTTTTATCTCAGTTTCATGTTTCTCCAAGTGTTGGCAATGCTGGCAGAAGGCACAACGGAAGGCGTTTGGCTCTTTCCATTGGCTACAATGCTCTTGCGGGACACGTTGTCTGTGATGTAGGTTGCCAATTC
>CALAVF010000338.1 GCA_937892315.1 uncultured Prevotellaceae bacterium
AAGTTCTGCCACTGCACGGTGGAGGTGTCCTGAAACTCGTCTATCATGATGTGCTTGATGACGGAGCCTGTCTTTTCGTAGATGAAGGGGATGTTCTGCCCATTGATGACGTTGCGGAGGAAGTTGGCGGTTTCAGACAGCAGGAAATGGTTTTTCTCCGTGTTGAGCGTTTTGACTTTCTCGCTGATTTCGTTGAGCAGCATAAGGTTGTAGAGGTGTTGGGTGACGGCTGCGACGGTCTGCTCATGAGCCTTGTAGGTCTCAAACCGCTTGTAGGTCTCTTCCACCATGGGCATCAGCACCTCCTCTACGTAGGGTTGCAGGGCATCCCTGTTTTTGCTGGATTTCTTGAACCATTTCTCTACGTCGGTGGCGTGTTCCCTGTTTTTCTCCGTGAAAGTTCCTTCTGAGGAGGAGGTCGGCATCTTGATGTCGTTGTCTCTGACTTTCTCGAAAAACGTGACGATGCGGGTGGTGCAGTCCTTGTCTGTGCAGCCTCCCTGTTCGTATGCCGAGAGGAATCGGGTGCCCATCTCTGTCACTCGTTCCAGGTGCTGGTGGAGGTATGACTGCACCATGTGGCGGTACTTGTCGATGGAAGCCTTGTTGGTGATTTTCTTCCGAATGTCCTCACCATGAATGAGATAGTTCTCCTTGAAAATGTTTTTGCCAAAGTCTTTCACCACCTCATCCACCTGCCACGAATGTCCTGTCCTGATTTTGTCTTCCACAAAATCGATGATGGAATTGAAGTCGCTGGATCCTTCACGCAGGTTGTCGATGATGTCATCCACGGCATCCGACAGCACTTCTGCCTCATCCAGTTCAACTTTCAGATTGGTGGGCAGTTCCAGTTCGTTGGCAATCTCTCGAACAATGCTCTGGAAGAAGGAGTCGATGGTTTCGATGCGGAAGCGGCTGTAGTCGTGAATGATGTTCGACAGGGCTTCCTTGGCTCGCTTCCGCAGGGTCTCTTCGTTGATGTCCTGCAAGGCGGAGCGGTAGGGCTCTTCCTGGTATTGAGGCATCTTCCGCATCCTCTCCACGTTCTCAAGAATCGGCTTTATATATTTGTTGGCACTGGAAAGCCCGTTCCCAATGCCATACAATGTGCCTAAGATGCGTTGTTTCATCTCGGCGGTCGCTTTGTTGGTGAAAGTGACCGCCAAGATGTTCTGGTATTCCGTAGGGTTGAGTGCCAACAGGCTGATGTACTCGACAGCCAATGTGAATGTCTTTCCTGAGCCTGCTGACGCTTTGTAGATTTGTAAGGGTTTACGCTCCTTATCTCTGGTGGCGTTACAATCCTCTGCCATGACAGTTCTTGTATTTCTTTCCCGAACCGCAAGGGCATGGGTCGTTGCGACCAATCTTAGGAGCGTTGTTCACGATGGGCGTGAGAGGTTGGCGAGCACGCGTGTCTGTACGTGCTGCCGCTGCCTGCTGACGTTGCGTATCCGAAGGCTCGTCGAGGTTCTGATGAGTCTCGGTGAGATGCTGATGGCTTGGCTCTTCCATGGAAGATTTCGGAGCCTGCTGCACGTCTTGCTCCTGTGCGATAGGGATGGAACAACGCATGAGCACGGAGATGGTGCCGTCGTTGATTTCGTTCACCATGTTGTCGAACAGATTGACTGATTCCAACTTGAAAATCAAGAGCGGGTCTTTCTGCTCGTAAGAAGCGTTCTGTACGGATTGTTTCAGTTCATCAAGGGCACGGAGGTTCTCTTTCCAAGCATCGTCGATGGTGTGAAGGAGGATTGCCTTCTCGAAGGCGACAAGGATGGAGTTGCCCTGTGTCTCGTAGGCTTCTTTCAGCGGAATACTGATCTGGTAGATGCGGCGGCCATCGGTGATGGGCACCAGAATGTTCTCGTACATGCTTCCCTTCGTTTCGTACACATCCTTGATGACTGGGAAGGCAACGGAAGCCAAACGGGCGGTACGCTTCTTGAACGAATCAATCACGATGTCAAATGCCTCGTCCTCCAACTGATTGCGGCTCTTCTCCTCAAACTGTTCCATCGTGAAAGGAATCTCCATGGCAAAGATGCGGAGGAAGTCTTCTTTGCAACTCTCGTAGTCGCCATTGTTGAGGATGTGGATGACACGATCCCAAATCATGTTGGAGATGTCCATGCCGATACGTTCACCCATCAAGGCATGACGACGACGCTCGTAGATGACCTTACGCTGCTTGTTCATCACGTCGTCATATTCCAACAGACGCTTACGGATGCCGAAGTTGTTCTCTTCCACCTTCTTCTGGGCACGCTCGATGGATTGGTTAATCATCTTGTGCTCAATCATTTCACCTTCCTCAAAACCGAGTCGATCCATCACCTTCGAGATGCGGTCGCTGGCAAAGAGACGCATGAGTTTGTCTTCGAGTGACACATAGAAAACAGAAGAACCGGGGTCTCCCTGACGACCGGAACGTCCACGCAACTGACGGTCAACACGGCGGCTCTCATGACGTTCGGTGCCGATGATGGCAAGACCACCTGCGGCTTTCACCTCGTCGGAGAGTTTGATGTCGGTACCACGACCTGCCATGTTGGTGGCGATGGTGACAGCACCCAGCATCTTCTCTTCTTTCGTCCCGTCTTCGTTCACCACTTCGCCGAGGGTGCTCTGACCTGCCAGTGCCACGATGTCGGCTTCCTTCTGGTGGAGTTTGGCGTTCAACACCTGATGTGGAATCTTACGCATGGAGAGCATTCTGGACAGCAACTCGGAAATTTCCACCGAAGTGGTGCCGACCAGCACGGGGCGTCCAGCGTTACGCATCTTCACAATCTCTTCAATCACAGCGTTATACTTCTCACGGTTGGTCTTATAGACACGGTCGTTCAAGTCGTGGCGAGCGATGGGGCGGTTGGTCGGAATCTCGACAACATCGAGTTTGTAGATGTCCCAGAACTCACCAGCCTCGGTGATGGCGGTACCTGTCATGCCTGCCAACTTGTGGTACATACGGAAGTAGTTCTGCAGGGTGATGGTGGCGAAGGTCTGTGTGGCGGCTTCCACCTTCACACGCTCCTTTGCCTCCACTGCCTGATGGAGTCCGTCGCTCCAACGGCGACCTTCCATGATACGACCTGTCTGCTCGTCCACAATCTTCACCTCGCCATCCATAATCACGTAGTCATCATCCTTCACGAACATGGTGTAGGCCTTGAGCAACTGCTGGATGGTGTGAACACGTTCTGCCTTCAGGGCGTAGTCTTGCATGAGGGCATCTTTCTTTGCAAGTTTCTGTTCCTCATTCTCAAACGTTTCGTTCTCCAGTTCGGACAACTGTGTGGTGATGTCGGGGAGCACGAAGAAGGTGTCATCTTTCACGATGTTGGCAATCAGTTGGTTACCCTTGTCGGTCATCTCCACCGATTTCAACTTCTCATCTACCACGAAGAACAGTGGTGCGACTGCCTCAGGCATCTTTCGGTTGTTGTTCTCCATGTAGATTTCCTCGGTCTGGAGAAGTCCTGTCTTGATACCTGGCTGGGAAAGATATTTGATGAGTGCATTGTTCTTTGGCAAACTCTTGTAGGCACGGAAGAGGGCGAGGAAGCCAGCCGTAACATCATCTTTGTTGTCAGATTCAATGAGTTTCTTGGCTTCCGAAAGATAGTTCTGGGTCAGACGGCGCTGAGCCTCAACCAGTTGTTCAACGATTGGGCAGTATTCCTCAAACATCTGCACATCGCCCTTGGGTACAGGGCCAGAGATGATGAGCGGAGTACGGGCATCGTCAATCAGCACAGAGTCCACCTCATCGACGATGGCAAAGTTGTGGATGCGTTGCACAAGGTCTTTGGGTGCCATCGCCATGTTGTCACGCAGGTAGTCGAAACCGAACTCATTGTTCGTTCCGAAAGTGATGTCTGCCTGATAAGCCTTGCGGCGAGCCTCTGAGTTGGGTTGGTGCTTGTCGATGCAATCCACGCTCAAGCCGTGGAACATATAGAGCGGACCCATCCACTCCGAGTCACGTTTGGCGAGGTAGTCGTTCACGGTGACGACGTGTACACCGTTGCGAGAAAGGGCATTGAGGAACACAGGCAGGGTTGCCACGAGGGTCTTACCTTCACCTGTTGCCATCTCGGCAATCTTGCCTTGGTGCAGAACGATGCCGCCGAAGAGTTGCACATCGTAGTGAATCATGCTCCATGTCATCTCGTTGCCGCCTGCCACCCAGTGGTTGTGCCAGATGGCCTTGTCGCCTTCGATGTCCACAAAGTCGCGGTCTGCAGCCAGTTCGCGGTCAAAGTCTGTTGCCGTCACCACGATGTCGCCGTTTTCTGCATTGGCGAATCGACGAGCCGTATCTTTGACGATGGCATAGACGGTGGGAAGCACTTCGGTGAGTCCTTCCTCGAAGATGTCAAGCACCTCGGTCTCCTTCTTGTCGATAGCCTCGAAGATGGGCTGACGTTTGTCTATTTCTGTTTCCTGAATTTTGTCTTTCAGAGCGGCAATTTCTGCACGCTTGTCTTTCACTTTATCCTGAAGATATGCCTTGATTTCGTCCACTTTGGCACGAAGTTCGTCATTGCTTAGTTTCTGCATCTCAGGCTCAACAGCCAGAATCTGGTCCACGATAGGGCGAATCTCCTTGATGTCGCGAGCCGCCTTATTGCCAAACAGACTGCTGAGGATTTTGTTTAATGATATTGCCATATATTGATGTTGTTTTGATTCGTTAATAATATAATATGTGTGTTAGAAAAGTGGGGAGGCTGAACATCCGTTCGGTGCTCTGATGCGGATGTGGTGTGCCACAGTCGGAGCGATGCAATCCACCGTCACAGGTGTGGCAACCTTCTCTGCCTGAATGGTGTAGCCCAAGAAGATGAGCGGAAACTCAAAGAAAGAGTCGCGTTGCAGTTTCTTCGTGCCGCGGTCTTCGTTCACGAGGTTCCAGCCGTGCTGCACCTGTATGATGATGTCGCCCGAGCATTTGGGATTGAAACCGTTGCGAATGCTGGCTATGCCTGGTGTCCAAGCCCCTTGGGTGATGCGATGAGCCGTAAAGACGTCTCTCACGCCAGAGAATTGGAAGAGGAAATCTTCGCAGTGTTCCAACACCTCTTTCAGTTTCAACTGCTTCTGTTCGAGCAACTTATGGTTAAGATAAACTTGATTTCCGAAATAACTCTCCACATACTGCTCGTTGCCAAACATGGCACAAAGGTACATGTTGAGCAGCGTGGCACAGCGATTGATGTTGAACTCGCCTGTCGGAATCCTGTACTTGGCAAGGTCTTCAGCATCGCCCACTTCGTCATATCCTGTGGAAGTGACATAAACGAGCGTTCTGTCCAGACCTACCAGTTCGTCAACCCGTTTCAACAGTTTGGCAAGTTCGTCGTCCAGCCGCTTGTAAGTATCTTGCAGTTCGGTGGTGGCAGTGGTCGTTCCGTCGAAGTTGCCAGCGTAGTAGCATACAGACAGGAAGTCTGTCACTTCGTCCATGCCGACATTGCCACTCTCCATGCAGTATTTTGCCGCCTTGGTCACTTCCTCATTCACCAGCCCTGAGGTCTTGAACATTCGGAATCGGCCGTCACCCGTGAAGTTGTGAGAGAAAGGCTTTTGTGTGGTCGTCAGATAATAATTGTATGCCCCCGTTGATTCGTTCGACGGTTTCCATGCCATCGACGAAAGTCTGTCGGCAATGCTGCCCGATTCCAAATAACGCATCCAGGCAGGGGCTTCTCCGTAGTAGGTTGTGCCAGCCCATTTGCCGCTCTGATTGTCAATCCACATGGTCCAGTCAGCCGCATGGCCCGCTGCCAGAATGGCGGCTTCACGGTAGGGGGCTACGCTGTACACCAGTGCCTTGCCTTTGGTGGCAGCCTTCAATTCGTCGCCAATGGTGCTGACCAGCAGGTTTTTCGGAGAGGAAAAGTCGTTAGTCTCCACACCTTTATACCGGCGGTCGTCCACGCAGTAGTTGGTGTGCAGTTCCGTGCGGCTCATCCATTCCTCGGCAATGATGCCGTGGTTGTAAGGCACGGTGCCTGTCACGATGGTGGCGATGGCAGAGGCACGGTCAACAGGTGTGTGCTGATACTGCACATTCGAGTACACCTGCCCCTTCTCCAACAAAAGTTTAAAGCCTCCATCGCCATAGAGCGGCATGAAGGCATTGAGATAGTCAGAACGCAGTTGGTCGATAGAGATACCTACAACGAGCCGTGGCACCGAGGTCGTCTGTGCCATCGAGCCTGCCACTGCCACCGAGGCAATGAACGTTGTGAGTATCTGCTTCTTCATCGGCTATTGATTATTGTTCCTTTTCGATTTGTTAGTTAGTGCAGCGTATATGGTGGCTCTTACCAACAAAGCAAGTACCACGACATACATGGCTGCATCGAACGATTGTGGACAAAGCCACATTGTCAGCAAGAATGCCGCCAACACTGCCATATTGACCACTGCCAGTCGGTTTCTGCATCCTCGCCGTTGGCACATCACCAGCCATACGGCATAAAGCAAAGGTAGGGGATTGAAGATGAGAACGAGCCAATTGCTGTCCACCCCCGAATGCTCGGAGAAAAAGTAGAGGAATGCCACCAGCACACCTGCCAAGCCTTGCAGCACAGCCAAGGTGACATCGAGCCACAGCGACACTTTCTTGCGTCGCCAGTCGTACACCGAAATGCCCACTACAATCGACAGTAGCAAGACAAAAGCCACCATCGGCGTAATGGTCGAAGCGACTTTGTCCACGTATGTTGCCTGCATCAACTCGTGCTTCTCCGCCACATATTGTTTTTTCGTGCCGTCTGTTCCTTCGATGATTGCCTCGTCAGCCTCTCCCATGAAGAATGACGGCAGAAACATCTGCACTCGTTTGTCCACAGGATGGTCAATCTCCTCGCCCAAAATCATGTCGATGCCGAAACTTGCCCACGGCGAGGTCTTCAAGCACGCTCTCAACATCTGCCTCACGGTCGTGCCTTCCACCGCCTTCTCATACACCACCTTGCCATCCACGGCTTTCTCCACCATGTCGCGTGCTCGCTCGGTGCAGTTGTCGTACAGCCAGTTATAGCGATATTCCTGATTTTCAGGCTTCAAGTTGATGAGCAGCAGTGCGAGCAGACGGTTTGCTTCCACCTCGGACAGATTCAGCACTTGCTCCGTCACGCCGTTGCCCATAGCCCTGTATCGATACATGAAATAGTCATACGCCTCGCCATCCAGCAGGTAGTCGGTTTGCCCCAACAGGAACTTCCACACAAAATTGTCCGAGTTGTAGTTGAAGCATCCATAATTGAACACCACATCCTTCTGCAAGGTGAAGTCCTGCACCCGCAAAGCGGTATGTCCAAACTTCGCATACAGGTCGGCTCCCCGCGTGCAGGTCAGAATCGACACCTGCACAGAGTCGAGCGATGGGACTCTCGCCTGCTGCGTGTCAGCGGCGACACCATCTTGTGCTGACACCACAAAATGCGTCAGCAAGAAAGCCATCATGAAGATATGTCGTCTGAACCAAGCCATAATATTCTGCAAAGTTACGGAAAAAAATCCGAACACAAGCCCCCTCTCCCCAATTATCTGCATTTTTGCCCCAAACTCTTGACAAAGCCTTGAAAAATGAACTTGGGGCAATAAAAAACGCTTGCTTCAAAAGATGAGAAGACCATAGATAATGCCATCATCGTAACGGCTTCTGCATCCGCTCCGACTCGGCATCTAAGAAATCGCTCAGGCATTTAGCCACTTCTGGGTAGAAACTGGTGAGCGTGGAGTATTTGTCGCGGTTACTGGCATAATGGCGGAGGGCGGTGACCAGTTCGGGCATCCAGCGGAAGTCGCGGCTAACATTGTCGAACATCTCTTTCTGTATTTGTTGAGCGGTAAAGCCATTGTCAAGCATGTAAATGATGACAGCGGCACGGACGACGCTTTCGTTGATAACGATGTCCCACTGGGCATAGTTCTGTCGCTGCATACCGAGGGGTGATAGTTTCAGCAGGTTCTGGCCGATGTTCTTTAGCAATGCTATGTTTGAACCGTCATTGAGCAGAGGGTTGACGAAAGAATGATTGAACTCGTGGATAAGCGTTGAAGCATAATCAAGCCCTTCCTCGTAGGTCTTGCCCGTTTGCGGATTCACATAATACCCTACAATGGCAAAAACTTCCTTTGACTGCCCCAAGAACTGTCGGCTGGGACCATAGTTGCCGCCACCGTTTGTGAAACCGATAACGACACGAAACTTTTCCGTTGGCTCGATACCATAGAACCGAGCGTACCATTCCTGATGGAAATACTGCATCACGTTGGTTTTGTAGGTGCGCATGCCTTCCTCGTAGAACGGTTGGTGCTGTTCAAAGAACTCATGGAAGTGCGTGTCGGCATAAAACTGATTCAGACGAGCGACGAAATCATCTGTATCTACATTCTTCCAGCGTTTTTCAAGGTCTGATTTTTCGCCAAGGAATTTGATTCTTCCCTTGTTGATGTCGAGGTGGATGGCCATGCTCATAACGGCATCGTAACTGATGCTGTGATTGTTGTGAAGCCCTTGATAATAGGCGATGATGGGATGCTCTTTGTACGGAGCAAACCATGCCTCTGTATCTTTGGTGTATTGCCCGCCCATGTCCATGCAATATTCCTGAAATCCCGCCGCACGTGAAAGGATGCTCATGAGTTCGACGGTTTCGGATACCTCTACTTTGATTTGTGCCGATGCCCCCAATGTGAGAAGGGCGAGCAGTGCTGTGATGATGATTTTCTTGTTCATGATTCTATTATTTCATAAAAGTACTATTTAAGAAGTTCGTTAAGTTTTGCTGCGGTGGGTGGAACATTCTTCTCTACAATATTACCGTTCCTGTCAATAAGGAGAGTGAAAGGAATGGCGTTAAACTGGAACTTGTTGGTGAGGAGATTCCATTCGTCGGAAGAGAGGAAGATGTGTTCGCCCTGGATGTTGTTATCGATGAGGAACTTCTCACTCGGTTCACGGGGCGAGTCTTTTTCGTTGCAGATGTAGAGGAAACGGACTGGAGCGTCTTTATATTGTTCAACGAGTGTGCGCTGGTCGAGCATCCCCTTGCGGCAAGGTCCGCATCCGATGCCCCAGAAGTCCATGTAGATGACGTTGCCGGCATACTTTTCCTTCAGTGATTGGAAGAGCGAATCTCCCGGCGTGGAATTCGAAGCATCCATGCGAGCATTTCCTTCGCGCTCGATGACAAAGCGGCGGTAAACGTCCACGGCATGGTGGCAGATAGAAGGGGCGGTAAACTGCGGGATGGCACCTGCCAGTTCTTCTGCCTTGCGAGTGAGGAACCAGTCGTCAGAACCCTCGAAGTCTAAGTCAAGAACACGGTGAAGCAAGCAAAGCTGCATCATAAACCCAGTATTGCTAAGTCCGAAACGCGAGCGGATGCTGTCGCTGCACATAGCATAATAGTCTGCCACAGAAATCATGTGCCCTTTATCAAACGCAAGCATTTCGCAGTGAAGCTCAGGGTCGTAGTTGTGTGGCAGGATAAAGTTCTGCTTGTAATTGCCCAGCTCGTCGGAGTCAGTCGTTTTGCTCCATCTTTGCATGTCGTTTGCCAGAAACAAGTAGGCGTTGAGCACAATGAATTCCATATTATTGATGACACCACCACCGTCTGCAGCAAAAACCATCAATGGGTTGTCCATCAGATAGGATTGTCTTGCCGAGAGGAAATCGAAGAAGGAAGCGGCGGAAATCGTCAAGGCAGGATTAGCCTTGCCGTCCTCACTCCTTGTTCTCCACCACCATTGATGCATTGCCACAAGCATTTGCTCTAGCGGCATAGCCAGCAGACTGGTCTTCAACACGTCTTTTGCGTGGTGTGAGCTGCCGTTTAGCAAGGTGATGGTATCAGAATCGATGGCACTCGCTATTTGGTCGAGTTCTTTTACCTTCCGATTCTTCCACTCCAGCATGAATTTGCGGTCCACCCCCTCCCATGGAGTCCGTGTCTCTTTTGAGGTAAACTGACTCTCCAACCTTGGCCAGACACTGTTCACTTCGCCAGTAACACCACTACCCGAGAGTTTTGCCTCGTCCATTAAGCCGTCTACCTGAATCTCTAACGTATCACCCACAGCGATAAAAGCAGGCGGAATCTCAACACCATCGAAATAGACCCACCCAGAATGGGGCAGACTAAATCAGTTCAAGAAAAGTTCCATCCGATTCGATATGAATCGTCCTGACAAATTCCTGATTGGAAAACTGGTCTGTTCCTGTCACATTGAAAGTTGAGATGTTGATTTCTGGCCTATGGATGAAACGCCCCTTGACAACCGCATTTCCTGCGTGGAAATGGTATTCATCTATTGTTCCCGATGGGTAGCCTTTGAGCGTGGTAATTACTTTCGACCTCACTTTTGTAATGCAGCAAGTAAGGGGTAGCACTGCAAGCAGGATGGTGATAATTGATTTCTTGTTCATTGTTCTTTTCGTTATATTTGTCCTTACTAATTATATACGGCTGTTCATGCGGAAATATGACGTTAGGTGACGTTAAACTTTCCTAATCGCAAGGCATAAAATCGGCGCGAGTCTGATTCCGCATCCGATTCAGAGGCATCGCCAAAC
>CALAVF010000339.1 GCA_937892315.1 uncultured Prevotellaceae bacterium
CCATGCCCAGCCATGCCGACATCTTGGCTTGGCATTCAGGAATGCTCTTGCAGTCGTCCAGCCATCGGAAGAGGATGCGGATGCCATGGCCCGAGGGGGTGGGGTGTACGCCCAAGATGATTTGGTCCATGTCGTTCCAATGCGTGAGTATTTTCTCCGACACCGTCTTCCACACCTCGCTGGGAGAGCAGCCGTCGTAGTCGGTCAGCACCACACCCGTCAACACGCCCGTGCCAGCCTTGTGGGGTGCACCGTCGGCATACCGCTCCATCCATGTCACGGCAGGCAGTGTCTGCTGCTTCAACTTCTGACGCACGTCGTGGTCATCTTCAGCCTCCGTGCGGTCAATCTTCACCTTCAGCCCGTCTCCCATCTTGTCCAGCACCTGCTGCAAGGTGAGGTTCTGAGCCTTCTTGCTTGTCACGTTTTCGTAGTAAGAGAATTGCTTGATTTCCATTGTGCTATGAAATGTTTTTGTTGTGGCTGATTCTTTTATTTCTTATTTGGCGTTTGGCATTTGGCGTCAAACCTTCTGCCTCAATATCCGAACGGTTGCACATCCTCCCCGTCCTCCTTTCCTTCCTTGCTCGCCCCGTCTTCCTCATCTTCTTCCTCCTCGTTGGGCAGATGATTCTGCATCTGTGCATAGCGGTCAATGGTCTTTGGCATCTCCATCGCCGCCAGCAGTTCCATCGCGTCACGCAGCATCAGCCGCTTCATGCCCAGCAGGCTCCCCTTACGCTCGAAACTGATGGATAGGTAAATCTTTCGTTTGCTCACCTTCACCTGCCCGAAGTTGCTCGTGCACAGAGTCAGGTACAGCCCGTTCTTCTCAGGGTCGCTGTTGTAGGGGGTGAACACCATGTCGCCGTTGTCAAAATAGGTGGCGCTGCCTTTTACAACCTTTGTCATAATCGTTTTGTTTTTTAGGGTTGTTAAACATTGGGTTGATTCGTCTCGTGGTGCAAAAGAATTGCACCCGACTTGGGAGCGTGCGGCTCCGTTTGTCGAGTGCAAAGGTATGAGAAAGAAAAAGCCCCTGCAATTTTTCGTTGCAAGGGCTGTTCTCATTTCGGAACTTTTCGGCTGATTTCGGAATCGTTCGGCAAAACCACCCGAAGTGTCATTCCGAGGCGTCAATCTTCAGTTTCAGAGCCTTGAATCGCTCCGAATAGGGTTCAAGTTCATAGGTTGTGTACTTGTCCGTGTTCATCCATTCGCTGTAGCATGAAGCAGGCAAGGAAAGGTCAAGTTGACTACAAAACTGCTTGTGTGGCCATTTGGGCAACACACCCTCACTCACGGCAGCCCTGTATGGGCAGAGGATTGCTTTCCAGTCGCCGCTATCCCTGAAGGGGGCAATCATCTGCCGCAGCAGATGTACATAGGGAGCCAAGCCATTCATGTTCGTTCCCACCTCATTGCCATAGTGGTTATGTGTCTCGTTGTGGGTAGCGTTGTCACCGTAGATGGTGCCATTGTTGTTTCCAAAGAT
>CALAVF010000340.1 GCA_937892315.1 uncultured Prevotellaceae bacterium
CCGGTGAAGTCCACGTAGTCGGTTTCCACCTTCGATACCTCATTGGTAAGGGTCACACCGGTGAAAGTGGGGTACATGACATCGAAATCCTGATCCGGCCATTTGATGAGATAGGGTTTGCCAGCCTCCAAGGATCTCAGGCTCCCCTCGGTGAAGTTGAGCGTCAGCACACCCGTCTTCGAGTTGAACGCTGAACTCTCCAGTGTTTTCACCGTGGCGCCGGCAAGGCGTGTCTGCTCGATGTCGGCCACATCAAACGGAAGACAGATGGTGTTCCATGCGCCGTCTTGCCAGTAGATGTACAATACGCTGGCATCCACCGTCTGGCCGTTCAGTTCGCTGAGCAACTCCTTGTTGTCTGTCTTGTTCAGTGGCACAAGGTCAGAGTAGTATTTGTCTTGATACCAAATGGCCCTGTCGTAGGTTCTAAAGAAGCGATATGTCCCTTGCCTGTTCAAGCCGAAACCTTCGATAAAAAAGTAGTCGAAGACATAAGCCTTTTGTGCACCTGTGTCTTCACCTGTGAGTTGGATGTAATAACTGCAGTCGTACTCCTGGGCTTTCTTGGTGAACATGTAGTTTCCCTCCACCGGGACGCTGACGGCACAGGGCAATGACATACAGTAGTTGAAAATGGCTTGGTCGCCTAAATCGGGATTGCTGCCTGCCTCGCTCTTGGCCAAGAAGCCGGAGCAGGAGGTGCTCTCGTCCAAACCTAAGATCCATCCGTTGAACAGGCAGTGGTTGAAGGTCAACGTGGCCTGGCCGGCCTTCCATGCCACGAATCCTGCGGCATAGGCATCGCCGCTGACGTTGGTGTGGAGCACCATGCTGCTGATGCAGTCTTCAATCGTGGCATCGGACAGCAACCGGCCGATGAAACCAGCCACATACGGATTGTTGGTGTAGATGTTGCCCGACAAGGTGAGGTTCTTGATGCTGCTTCCTCCGTAGTAACGGAACGGAGCGCAGACATCCTCCTTGAAAGGAAAGTCTTCAAGACCCACATTGAAGAAGATAGTATGGTCGTTGCCGTCGAAACTGCCTTTGAAAGCATGGTCGGCGGTACCTACCATCGTGGACGTTGTGATGCTGATGGCATCAAGTCGGAAATACTTACCTTCGTATTCATTGCCTTCGCTGACGTTCTTGGCCAGCAACTCCCAGTCTGCCAATGACTTGATCAGATAAGGATCGGATTCCGTACCTGAACCGGCGAATTCATTCGATGCCACTTTGACGGTGATGACGGCTGCTGTCTCACCATCGGGAATCACAATCTCGTAGGGACTGGCTCCTGTGCCGAAGATGGAACGGTCGTTGACCAGCACGTCGGTCACTGTCTCGTAACCGACATTGGGCGTTACCGAAATCTTGGCACCTGTCTGGGGGATATACTGCACGCCGTTATACGTCACGCCTTGCGGGTCGCCTTCGAACTGAATCGTCACATCGGTCGTGTTGAAGGTGCACGGATAGCCCATTACGTTGAAATTCGCATTTTGTTCAAGTTCTTTCAGAGACGCTTCAGTATAGTAGTTGTTGACGATGTAGTCAGCACTTACCGCACCGCTGAGAACAGCACCAACAGCACCGATGGTTCCTGTCGTTTTCACGCTGGTGCCGGTATAGAGGCAGTCTTTAACGACAGGAAAGTACTTCTTTTGCAAGGATTCGTCCTCACCCCAGTTTTCATTGTGTACCCACGCATATCCTATGATACCTCCCACAAAGTCATTGCCGGATACAGTCGCATCAGAGAAGCAGTTCTCAATGGTACCAGCGTCGCAATAGCCACAGATGCCGCCGACATAGAGATTTCCTTGCACACGGCTGTTAAGTACCTTCACATTACTGACGGAACCGTAAATCTTATCATCGGAAAAATATCCTACGGCACCGAACAAACCGCACCCGTTCAACTCGCTTTCCTCACAAACCAATCCGGAAATGGTGTAATCCTGACCGTCAAACTCGCCGGAAAATGGTATGCCGTATGCACCGATGGGATACCATTTGTGTTCGCTCAGGTTGATGTCGTTCATCAACTGGAATTTGCAGGATTTGTACTGTTCGTCAGGATAACTGTCATTTTCAGGAAGCGAAGACTGCTTGAACTCTTTGGCAACCCAGGCTAAGTGGGCCGCCGTAGTGATGAGATAGGTCCCATTTTCCTTGGAAGGCTCTTCGGCATAATCCAGCCAAGAGCCGGTAGGGTTGGCTATGTTATAGAACAACTCGTCGCCGTTGGGGGAAATGACGCACCCTTCTTTGTCGCAGAAGAAGATGTTTTTGTACGCATCGGCAGAAAGGTTGTAAGTAGCATAGTTTTTGGTGAACTCACCCCCCATCCCCACCGTCATGTGGACGCCTATCTTGGAGTTGCTTTCATCCAGTGCTCCCGTGAAGGTGATGTAAGTAGACTCAGCCAGGTAGAGGTTTCTGGGCTCATTGCCGCAGAAGTTGTCGGCGATGGTCACGGCACCCTTCAACTCCAGTGTGCCCACGTTGTAGATGCCACTGCCGACGAAGCCTCCGCTATTGCCGGTGACGGTGAGTTCTTCGTTGACGACCAACCTGCAGTCGTTGTTGTTGCTGATGCCGCTGCCCCCCCATAACATGCCCTGGTTGCCTTTCACCTTCGCGGAATTGATGATGGTCAGTGCGGACTGACCCGATGGACCTTTTTTGCTGCATATGCCGCCGCCGGCAACGGAGGCCTTATTGTCGCAGATTGTCACACCGTCGTCGATCTGCAGCGTCCCGTAATTGATGATGCCGCCGCCCTCTATGCCCCAACCGCCACTGATGGTGCCGCCGCCGGCCGTGTCGTACAGACGCAGCCGGCATCCTTCGTTCACCACCAGCACTGAGCCGACATCGGCATGGTCTCCTGCCTTATCCAGGTCGCGCGACAGTTTGTGGCCGTTCAGGTTGATGGAGATGCCCACCAGAGTGCCCGCGGTGTCTTTGTAGTCGCCTCCGATCTCGGTGCAGATTTTCAGTACTTGCGACAGCACGATGTCGCCGTCCAACTTGACGTCCATCCAATCCGCCGACTTATTGTTGATGTGATTGTAGATGTCCTGCTCGGTCAGGATGGTTCCATCTTGCGACCATGCTCCCTGTACGACTGCGCAAAGCAGTGCGAACAAGAATAATACTTTCTTCTTCATTGTCATTTTGTCATTTGATATTACCTTGAATTACGTTCGGAATCGTTCACGCCCGAAAAATCATGAGGTACGATGCTTTTTTCTCACTTGATCACGACCTTTTTACCATTATTAATATAGAGTCCCTTCGTAGTGGGTTTGCCGCTGAGTCGGCGTCCTTGGATGTCGTACCATGCGCCAGCCTCATTCGTGAAATTCGTAGTCGAAATCCCTGTGGTCTCCCCTTCGAAGTTGAGCACGATGCCGTTGGCTCCCTCCGAGGAGTTGAGGTCGCCCGCTTCGATGCCCTTCAGCATGAAGTAAGCACGGAACGCTCCGATGGTGGCTCCGCTCTGCGGATAGTAGAGTTTGTTGTCGGCACCCATGAAGAGGATGCTCTTGTTCTCTGTGTCGAACGACTGCGAAGCGTACGTGCCGAGGAAGCAAGCACGTTGGTCGCCATCGGCTTCATTGTCATAGTCATGCTTGGCAGTAGCATCGATG
>CALAVF010000341.1 GCA_937892315.1 uncultured Prevotellaceae bacterium
CTCGGCATCCTCACCTCGCCAGCCATCGACCAATTCGTCATGATAGGCGACCACAAGCAGTTGCCAGCCGTCGTGGTGCAGAGCGAAGACAAGTCGGCGGTCAACTCCCCCTTGCTGCACAAGATAGGCTTGACCAACTGCCGCAACTCCCTCTTCGAGCGTCTTTACGAGCAGTATCGCCACGTGCCGGGCATCGTGTCCATGCTCGACCATCAGGGACGAATGCACCCCGCCATCGCCACCTTCGCCTCCTCCGCTTTCTACGAAGGGCTGCTGCAACCCGTCGGGCTGCCCCACCAGACAGAGCCGCTTTCCTATGCCACCTACGACCACGACAACCCCATCGAGACCCTCGTTGCCACACGCCGCTGCTGCTTCATCAATGTGCCCCGTCCGTCGCTCGAAGACCGCCAGCCCAAAGCCAACATGCTGGAGGCACGGATGATTGCCCAACTGGTCAAAGCCGCCATTTCGCTGCACGAGAGAAACCGCCTCCCCTTCGACCCCTCCCACGGGCTGGGCATCATCGTCCCCTTCCGTCGGCAGATTGCCATGGTGAGAGCCGAACTGGAGAAGACCGTCCCCGCCGATGCCGCCCATGCCATCGTCATCGACACCGTCGAACGCTACCAAGGCTCTCAACGCGACATCATCATCTACGGCACCACCATCACCCAGCACTACGAACTCAACATCCTCTCCAACCTCACCCCAACCGACTCCGCCCCCATCGACCGCAAACTCAACGTCGCCATCACCCGTGCCCGCAAGCAACTCTTCATTCTCGGCAACGAACACCTCCTCCGCACCAACCCCGTCTATGCCGCCCTCATCCAATACTGCCAATCCCTTGCCTGACGCACATGCCAAGAGCCCGTGCAACGAACGTGTTGTGCGGGCTCTTTCTTTCTGTGTGTGTATGGAATTACTTCCTGTCCACTTTCCTACTTTATGGCTTTCTGCCTTTTCTACAGTTCAGAGGTAAGTTTCTTGTAATTTCCTCGCATGGTGCGTTCAATCGCCTTGTCGGCAAGGAGGCGTTCCAGTGTTTTTTGCCCTGAGCGGTTGTTGGCGTAGCCAAAGACTTGTGCGAATTTTTCGGTGGTGAATTCTTCCGGCAGTTGTCGGAAGCACTCGATGAATTTGTTTGTGCGTCGGCGTTGCTGTGCGGCGTCGCGGAGTTGGTTGTCGTAGTACTTGCGGTGCAGGTCGTAGAACCAGTGCAACTGTGTGCGGTACTGGATGTCGAGCACCAGGTCGCAGAGGGCACGGTCGGTGTCGTCAATCTCGTAGGTGCCTGCCTGTTCGCGTTCCTCCCAGTGGCGCATGTCAATGTAGGGTGCGCTGATGTTGATGCCGTAGTAGGGCACACGCTTGATGAGCAGCCAGTCGGCTTGGTCTTTGTTGAATTCGGCGATGGCGCGTTGCTCGTCGCACCACTTGTGAACGTGCTCCACCAAGGGCCAGATGGGCAGTTCCCCGTTCCGCTGGTCAAGTTTGTAACTCCACTGTCGCAGTGTGTCATCTGCCACCGACAGGGATTCGTTGTTCTTGTCCACCAGCGGCATCATCTCAAAGTCGGGCTTGCCCATGGGGATGGTGCCCATGCGGGTGTCGAGGCCGATGTTGAAGTTTCGCTCGTTCACCAGCCGTCGCAGGGTGGGAGGGGTGCAAGTCTCTATCTGGTTCCAGTAGATGCGGAACCTGCCGCTCACCGACTGGTTGTTGGAGTAGTGTTGCGAATCGAACTCGTTGTGGAATGCTTTAAGTGCCATGATGTCGCGGTTTTGCCAACCGCCCGATTTCGACATGTTGATGGAGTTGTCTTTTTCGGAGTCCACCGTGATGAGGTGGCAGTTCATCTCCTCGCCGTCCACCATCGTCTTGCAGTTCAGCATGCTGCGGATGAATTCCGTGTTAGATGCTCGGGGACCGAACATGCGGTTGTAAATCTTGTCGCGCGGGCGGGTGTCCTTGTTG
>CALAVF010000342.1 GCA_937892315.1 uncultured Prevotellaceae bacterium
GGGGCGCTGCCTTGTCTGATTTTCTTGCGTTCGCAGTCTGTCAAAGAACTATCTTTCTGTGCGGAAAGCGGAGTGCACAAAAGTGCTGCCGGAGACGTCACCCCGGTTGCTTCCCGAAAGCGAGTGCAAAGGTACGACCTTTTCACGAAACGGCAAAATCTTTCACGAGGTTTTTTCAACTTTTCAACAAAAAAGTTGTGTTTTTACCGATTTTAAGAATAATAAACACTGAAAATCGTCTCTTTTTGAAAGAAATGGTCTATATTTGCAACAGATTTACGAAGCACCCACTTTCAAGTGCTTCTACCAATATTACTAACAAGAGAAATAAATGAAAAACTTATCAAAATCACTCCTTATCCTTATATATATATTAATAATGTGTAATGGAGTGGCATTCGCTCAGAAGAAGACTGACACAGCGAAAATTATGCAGTCGAGAGCCTATGGCTCCATCGTTTCCCCTTCTTACGCAAGACACATTGAGTGGATGCCAGATGGTGAGCATTACATACAAGTGGAACAAAGCAACAATACCCAAGCAGAAGTCGTCACCTATTCTGCAAAGGACGAAAGCAGAACGGTGCTGATTCCTGCAGAACAACTAATCATTGATAAAGCAAGCGGAAAACAGTTGACCCCGTGGAACATCATTTTCAGCGATGATCAAGAGAAGGTTCTGTTCTTCACAAACACAAAAAAGGTGTGGAGATATCACACTCGTGGTGATTATTGGGTGTTGAACCGCAAGAGCGGTGAGTTGTATCAATTGGGCAAAGGGCTGCCAGAAAGCAGCCTGATGTTTGCCAAGTTCTCGCCCGATGCCAGCAAGGTGGCGTATGTGAGCAAGAACAACATTTACGTGGAAGATTTAGCGACCAAGACGTATAAGACCATCACGACAGATGGCAATGACACCATCGTGAACGGCACCTTCGACTGGGTGTATGAAGAAGAGTTCGATTGCCGCGACGGTTTCCGCTGGAGCGGCGATGGACAGTATATCGCTTATTGGCAGAGCAACACAAGCGGAACAGGATGGTTTGACATCATCAACAACGTGGATAGCATCTACCCTACCGTCCAACACTTCCCCTACCCCAAGGCAGGCACAACCAATAGTGCCGTGAAGATTGGCTATGTCCGTGCCGATGGAGGCACAACGACATGGCTGCCTATTCCTGGAGATGAACGGAACAACTATTTGCCACGCATGGAGTTTATTCCAGGCACAAACAAGTTGTTCATTCAGCAGATGGACCGCCCACAGCACACCAACAAAGTGTGGACAGCCACGATTGGGCAGCAGGATTTGAAGACCATCTTCGAGGATAGTGACAGTGCTTGGGTCGAGACAAACGACAATGTGAAATGGCTGAAAGGCAACAAGTTCTTCACTTGGATGAGCGAGCGAGACGGGTGGAGACACCTGTACAGAGTGAGTGCCGACGGCAAGCAGATGAGTTGCATCACGAAGGGTGACTTCGATGTCATCAGACTGGTCGGCATGAACGAGAAGAGCGGCGATATCTATTTCATCGCAAGCCCCGACAATGCCACCCAACGATACCTGTACAGAGCCAAACTGTTCGGCAATGGAAAGTGTGAGTTGGTGAGCGATGCCAACCAGAAAGGGCAGCACAGTTACAACATGTCGCCCACCTGCACATGGGCGGTACACACCTTCAGCAATGCCCACACCGTGCCACAGATAGACATGCAGTCTTTCCCCTCGAGCAAGTCGGTGAGGACTTTGGTGGATAACAGCAAGGCACAGAAAGAATATGACGAAATAGGCGTGAACGCCAAGGAGTTTGTGAAGGTGAAATCGGGCGATTTGATGCTGGACGCATGGATGATTAAACCGTTCAACTTCGATGCCAGCAAGAAATACCCTGTGATTATCGACGTGTATGGAGAGCCTGCCAATTCGACCGTACAGGACGTTTGGTCAGGCAGCACATGGCACCAATATTTGGCAAGCCTCGGCTACATCGTCGTGAGCATCGACAACCGTGGTGCGGCAGCC
>CALAVF010000343.1 GCA_937892315.1 uncultured Prevotellaceae bacterium
GATGGAGTCGATGTGCATCTCGATGGTGTCAACGCCATATTCCTTAGAGAATGACTCCTTGATAACTGTTGAAGGAAGCTTACCTGGCTTGCGAGCCAGGACGACCCCAGCTCCCAACTTAACTGGCAATGCAGCTGCCATGATGAAGCCCCTGCTTTCAATGCCCACGATTTTAGTGATACCTGTGTCCTTGTAGATTTCGTAAAGTTCGTCTACCATGATTTTCATACACTCCGCATTCTTGTAAAGTGTTGTTACGTCGCGGAAGTTGATACCCTTCTTTGGAAAGTCAGGGATACACCTAAGATTGTCAATCAGTACTTTGTTGTTCATTTTCAGTTACTTATATTAGTTCTACACTGTTTGTTGTTTCACGTGAAACACAGCCCTGCTACGGTGTCTGTCCTACCTCCCCATCAGCACCAGCATGGCATTGATGTCGCTCGGACTGACACCTGGAATGCGGCTTGCCTGTGCCAGCGTTTCGGGCTGAATCCTCATCAGTTTCTGTCGTGCTTCGGTAGAGATAGCGTTCAGGTTATCGTAGTCAAAATGCCCGCGAATCTTGATGTTTTCCAGGCGGTGCATCTTCTCGGCCACCATCTGTTCGCGCTCGATGTATCCTTTATATTTTATCTGTATCTCTGCTGCCTCAATGATTTCTTCCTTTCGGGGCTCGTTGGCAAGGATGCGGTCGAGGGCTTTGCGAAGCGGATCGATGTGAGGAGCGATGTTGGCGATGTTGATTTGAGGTCGTCCCAACAGTTCCTCCAATTTACAACCTTGACGAAGCGGGGTAGTTCCGAGGGCTTCGAGGGCAGGGTTGATAAGTGTTGGCTTCAATGAAAAGTTGGAGATGAATTCGATGATAGCATCTCGTTTTTCTTTCTTCGACAACATGAGTTGATAGCGTTCCTCAGATGCAAGCCCCAGATGATACGCCTTTTCCGTGAGACGCATGTCGGCATCATCTTGACGGAGCAGGATGCGGTACTCGGCGCGAGAAGTGAACATACGGTAAGGCTCATCCACGCCTTTGGTGACAAGGTCGTCGATAAGCACACCGATGTAGGCCTCGTTACGTTGGAGGGTAAAAGGCTCTCCCTTGTTGAGGGAGGCGACGCTACAGTTGATGGCTGCATTGATGCCGGCGATGATACCTTGACCCGCTGCCTCCTCATAGCCTGTCGTTCCATTCACTTGACCCGCAAAGAAAAGGTTTTTGACCACCTTCGATTCGAGCGAGTGGGTGAGTTGTGTCGGGTCGAAAAAGTCATATTCGATGGCATAGCCAGGACGGTAGATGTCCAAATGGCGAAATGCTGGAATCTGGCGGAGTGCGTTCAACTGTATATCGAGCGGAAGAGACGAAGAGAAACCGTTCAGGTACATCTCGTTTGTGCTCTCTCCTTCTGGCTCGAGAAACAGCATGTGCTCGTCTCTGTCAGGGAACGTATGCAGTTTTGTCTCAATGCTGGGGCAGTAGCGAGGACCGATACTTTGGATTTGTCCATTGTAAAGCGGCGAGTCAGCCAATCCCGAGCGGAGCACATCGTGAACTGCCGTATTGGTGTAACATATCCAACAGGGCAAATTGTTCCGTGACGAAACCGCCTGATGCTCTGTTGGCATATAAGAGAACTGGTGAAAATCGTGGTCGCCGTCTTGCTTCTCCATCAACGAGAAATCCACGCTACGTTTGTCAATACGCACAGGCGTACCCGTCTTCATCCGACCTGCACGAATGCCATGCTTCGTGATAGATTCTGTCAGTTCAAGCGATGCCGCTTCGGCACATCGTCCACCAGGAATCTTCACCCTGCCGATGTGCATGAGGCCATTCAGGAATGTGCCCGCAGTGATGATGACACACTTGGCACGAAACTCTGCTCCATAGTAGGTCTTTACGCCTTGAACTTCCTGATTTTCAACAAGTAATTCCTTTACTTGGTCTTGCCAGATGTGCAGATTGGGTGTGTTTTCCAAAATTTCACGCCATGCCCAAATGAACTTGTTGCGGTCGCATTGAGCACGAGGACTCCACACTGCAGGACCTTTCGACAGGTTTAACATCCTGAATTGCAGGCTACAACGGTCTGTCACAATACCCGTCATGCCTCCTAAGGCATCAATCTCACGAACAATCTGCCCTTTGGCGATACCACCAATGGCAGGATTGCACGACATCTGTGCAATCTTGTTCATGTCCATTGTGATGAGACACGTTTGGACACCCAATCGGGCAGCAGCGGCAGACGCTTCACATCCTGCGTGACCGGCTCCCACCACCACTACATCATAGTTGAAAATCATCTTCTTCTGCCAGAAATTTTTGCAAAGATAATAGAAAAGCGACAAAAACCGAAGCCAAAGAGGCACAAAAAGCACAAAAGTTTGTTAAGATTGCAAAATAATTCATAAATTTGCAAGCGTTGACCTAAAAAGGAAAGCGGTCTGACACTTTCAGGTCTGCCAGAAGGAACTTACAAGGTGACCGTTCATGCCTTCTACCGTGCCGGCAGTTACGAAGAGGAAGAGGCCAACATCAACAGCGGTGTTGACACCCATCGCACCATCCTCTACGCAGCCACTTCCGACGAGACCATCGGTTCTAACGACTACGTGGTGGTAGGCGAGTGGAGACTCTACTACTATGGCTCGGGCAAGAACGCCGACATCCTCGGTGGCGACCCAGATGCCATCCGTCAGATGGATGCACTGGCAGGCGAAACACCTGTTGCCATCTATTCTGTTTCAGGTGCTCGCCTTGCTGCTCCACAGAAAGGCATCAACATCGTGAAGTATCAGAACGGACAAACCAGAAAGATTCTGGTGAAGTAAAAAAACTACGTGAGGTGAAACTCTGACACCTCGTCGCCCCAAGGGGACGCATGGCATACCGCTGTGCGTCCCCTTTTTCTGTCCCGACCTCCCTGCAACTTCCCCGTCCACCCAACTTTTTTGTGCCCCCAATCCCCGTATCATCCCGAAAAGTTTTGATATTCAGCAGATTCTTGCTACCTTTGCCGCAGAAATGAAGAGGCGGAGGCTCGTAGGGTTCTTAAAACTAAAGTTAGATTTTATAAAATTAAACTTAAATTTTATAAAATTGAACTTAAATTTACATAAATCTAACTTGAATTTTATAAAATCTAACTTTAGTTTTAAGAACACTCCGAGTTTCGGCATGAAAAAGATACTGGCATGGCAATAATGTGGACACCCGATTTACGCGATTTTATCCAGCGGCATCTTGACGACGATACTGCCGAACTGCTGTTGGCGGCAAGGAAGTACCCCGGCATTGATGTGCCTTTTGCGGTGGAGCAAATCGAGGCTCGCAAACGGCTGAAGACGAAGTTGCCGACGTGGTATGCCAATCCTGAACTCATCATGGGCGGACGTATTCCTGCTGAGCAGTGCAGTTCGGAGGTGACGGCGAGATATAAGCGAAGCATCGTCGAGGGGGAGAGTCTTTGCGACATGACGGGCGGCATGGGCGTTGACTTCTGGTATCTGTCGGAGGGCATGAAACGTGCCATCTACACAGAGCGGCAGGAGCGGCTCTGCGAGGTGGCGAAACACAATTTTGAGGCACTGAGTGACGGGCATCACCCTGTGGCGGAAATCAGGGTGGGGGATGGACAAAAATTGCCCATTCCATCGGTGGAAGTGGTCTATATAGACCCTGCCAGAAGAGCCTCCGACGGAAGCCGGGTGTATGCGATGGAAGATTGCGAACCGAACATCATCGACTGGCAGGACGAACTGTTGCGACATGCCCAGACGGTGCTGGTGAAACTTTCGCCGATGGTGGACATCACCGATGTCCTGCGAAAGTTGCGGCAGGTGACGGATGTCTATGTGGTAGGGGTGAAAAACGAGTGCAAGGAAGTGCTGGTGAAGCAAAGACCCACCCCAACCCTTCCTGTTGAGGGAGGGAGAGACCCTGCGGAGATACAGGTGCATTGTGTAGATTTTCTGGCAGATAGGACAATCGAATATTCATGTGATTTCATGGAGAATCTTCCACCCCGAATGGTCTCCCTCCCTCAACAGGGAGGGTTGAGGTGGGTCTATGAACCCGATGTCACCCTGATGAAAGCACGGGCGTGGGGCAGCCTTTGCCACCGATATGGCATTGCCCAACTCGACCGCGAGACCCGTCTGATGACTTCCGACCGTCTCATTCCTGACTTCCCGGGCCGTATCTTTGTGGTCGATGAGCAAATCCCTTTCTCCTCCAAAAACCTCAAATGCCTCAAGCGGCAAATCCCCCAAGCCAACATCGCCACCCGAAACTTTCCACTCACAGCCGACCAACTGCGGAATCGCACCGGCATCAAGGACGGTGGCGAGGTGTACCTCTTCGGGGCGAAAGTGAGGGGAGCGGGTGATTTACTCTTGAGGTGCCATAAAACCACCACCAACTTTTGATAAAATCAAAAAATTTTCCGTACCTTTGCACACATGAAACGTTCTGATTTTGAAATCATGGCCCCTGTGGGCAGTCGCGAGAGTTTGGCGGCAGCCATCAAGGCGGGGGCTAATTCGGTATATTTTGGCATCGGGAAGTTGAACATGCGAAGCCACAGTGCCAACGACTTCACGGTGGATGACCTGCGGGAGATTGCGGCGGTGTGTCACGAGCACGGGTTGCAGTCTTACCTGACGGTGAACACGATTATCTATGGCGAAGACATCCCGACGATGCACGAAATTGTGGATGCGGCGAAGGAGGCGAATATCTCGGCGGTGATTGCCAGCGATGTGGCGGTGATGACCTACTGCCGACAGGTGGGGCAGGAGGTGCATCTGAGCACGCAGTTGAACATCTCCAACATTGAGGCATTGAAGTTCTATGCCCAGTTTGCCGATGTGGTGGTGCTGGCAAGAGAACTCAACATGTGGCAGGTGCGGGACATTTATCGGCAGATTGTGGAACAGGACATTCGGGGTCCGAAGGGGGAGTTGATTCGCATCGAGATGTTCTGCCACGGGGCTTTGTGCATGGCGATTAGCGGCAAGTGCTACCTCTCGTTGCAGAATGCGGGACGAAGTGCCAATCGGGGCGAGTGCGTGCAGATATGCCGCCGTGGGTATGAGGTGACAGACCTCGAGACGGGAACGCAGTTGGCGATTGACAATAAGTACATCATGTCGCCTCGCGACCTGAAGACGATACGGTTTATCGATGTGATGATGAACGCCGGTGTGCGTGTGCTGAAGATAGAGGGTCGTGCCAGAGGTCCAGAATATGTATATACGGTGGTGAAGGCATACGACGAAGCCATTCAGTCGGTGCTCGACCATACGTTCACCGAGGAGAAGAAAGATGAATGGGACCGACAACTCGCCACCGTGTTCAACCGCGGCTTTTGGGATGGCTACTACCAGGGGCAGCGGCTGGGCGAGTGGTGCGAGGTGTACGGCAGTCGGGCAACGGAGAAGAAGGTGTATGTGGGCAAGTGCATGAAGTATTTCTCGAAGATTGGCGTGGCTGAATTCCTGATTGAGAACGTGGACTTGCACGTGGGTGACAAGATATTGATGACAGGCACGACGACAGGAGCACTCATCCAGTCCTGTGATGAAATCCGCTTCGACCTC
>CALAVF010000344.1 GCA_937892315.1 uncultured Prevotellaceae bacterium
TTTCCCTACACGACGCTCTTCCGATCTAGTGTGCCCGAACCACAAAAACCTTGGCTCAATCCTACGTCTTGAGAGGCTGTTGTTAGAACAAAAGACATGACCATCATGCTAATCAGAACAAAACCGTCCTGAAAATGTTGAGTTAACTCAAACGATTTTAGAACCTTATTTGTGAAGATGAAATACCCAATTGGAATACAAAATTTTGAGAAGTTGAGACGTGGGGGATATGCCTACGTGGATAAAACGGCACTGATGTACAAGATGGTCTCAGAGGGGAATTATTATTTCCTCTCTCGTCCACGGCGTTTTGGTAAATCTCTCCTTCTTTCTACCTTGGAGAGTTATTTCAGCGGTGAGAAGGAACTATTTGAAGGGCTTGCTGTCCGCGAGTTAGAGCAGGAATGGAAGCGGTATCCCATTCTGCACCTGGATTTGAACACGGAATTGTATGATTCAAAAGAAGCATTGGATGGCAAATTGAATCTGTTCTTAGCAAATCTTGAGGATGTGTATGGTAGGAACGCTAATGAACGGACATTGGGCACTCGCTTTGAAGGCATCATTCGCAGAATCTATGAGAAATCAGGCTGTCAGGTCGTGATTTTAGTTGACGAGTACGACAAACCAATGCTACAGGCAATAGGAAACGATGAACTTCAGACTGATTACCGAAATATGTTGAAAGCCTTTTATGGTGCGTTGAAGTCCTGTGACCGCTATATCCGCTTCGCTTTCCTCACGGGTGTGACGAAGTTTGGCAAGGTGAGTGTGTTTAGCGACCTGAACAACTTGGAAGACTTGTCGTTGTTGCCTCTGTATAGTACTATCTGTGGTATCAGTGAGGACGAACTGCACCATAATTTCGATGACGGGGTACTGCAACTGGCAGAAAGGAATCACCTGTCGAAAGAGGAATGCTACGAGCGGTTAAAGCGTGATTTTGATGGATACCACTTTTGTTGGGGGGGTGTAGGCATGTACAATCCCTTCAGCCTGCTCAATACACTTAAGAACCAAACATTTCGCGACTATTGGTTTGAGACAGGTACACCCTCGTTTCTTGTCTATCAGTTGCAGAAGACGGGCTACTCTTTAGATGCGATGACAGAGGAGGAACTGTCCACTGACACTTTGAACAGTATCGACATCATGGATGAGAACCCACTGCCGCTGCTTTATCAGAGTGGATATTTGACATTGAAAGAATACGATTCGGAATTCGATTCATATATTTTAGGCTTTCCTAATCGCGAGGTTGAACAGGGTTTTATCCGCTATCTGATTCCTTTCTATACTCCCAAGACACAAGACAAAAGTACATATACAACCAATCGTTTTGTCAAGGACATCCGTAATGGGGATGCCGAAGGTTTCATGCGCCGTCTTCAGGGCTTTTTTGCCAATGGTGACTATCAGGTGATGGGCGATTTGGAAATCTATTTCCAGAATACGCTGTACGTTATATTCAGGATGTTGGGGCTCTATGTGGAGGTGGAACGTCACACGACTCATGGCCGCATGGACATTCTTATACAGACTCCTCAATATATTTATATTCTGGAACTGAAACTTGACCAGAGTGCTGAAATTGCTTTGCGGCAGATTGAGGAGAAAGGCTACGCTAAACCTTTCGAGAACGACAATCGCAAGTTGTTCAAGATAGGTATTAATTTCTCCACAAAGACCAAACTGATTGACGATTGGCAAGTTGTTTTATGATGAAACCACGCATTCTTATATTAATGCACTATATGGAGTTGGGGGGGGCGGAAAGTGCCTTGCTTGGACTTCTGCAGAGTGTGGACCCTGAGCGGGTTGATGTGGATGTGTTTATCTATAGCCATCGTGGAGAACTGATGGAGTTTCTGCCCAAAGAGAAGATAAATCTTTTGCCTGAAGTGGAGGCGTATTCGTTGACGGAGAAGCCGTTGAGTGAAGTGGTGAAGAAGGGTTACTGGTCTTTGGCTGTGGCGAGATTGGTAGGAAGGTGGCAGACGGAGTGGTTTACACGTTGTCACAGGAATGATGGAAGACCGTGTGAAGGAGGAACGTTCTTTCAACAGCGGGCAACATGGTGCGTCTTGCCAAAGGTCCAGCCTCAAGTGGAGTATGATTTGGCTATCAGTTTCTTAACTCCGCATTATATCGTATTGAATAATGTGCGTGCAAAGAAGAAGTTAGGTTGGATTCATACTGACTATACAAGAATCTTGATAGACGTGGATGCGGAACTGAAGATGTGGGAACGGTTGGATTATATTGCCAGCATCAGCGAGGAGGTCGGGAACAGATTTTGCGAAGTATTCCCTTCTTTGAAAAATAAGTTGGTGCCTATTGAGAATATCTTGAATGCCTCGTTTATTAGAAGAAGGGCGGAGCAGGAACATGTGGCCTTGTGTGATGACCCCAACGAGATAGCCTTGCTGACTATCGGGCGTTTTTCCCCCCCAAAAAAAATGGAGGAGATTCCGCTGATTTGTAAAAAGATACGAGAACGAGGAGTGAATGTCAAGTGGTTTATTATCGGCTATGGCAGTGAGAGTATAGAACGTGTGGTACGAGCGAATATTGTTGCGGAAGGAATGCAAGACAATGTGAAGATACTTGGAAAACAGAATAATCCGTACCCTTACATTCAGGCTTGTGATGTGTATGTGCAACCCAGTCGATACGAAGGGAAGTCCATTACGGTGAGGGAAGCGCAGATATTATGCAAACCAGTGATCATTACGAACTATCCTACCGCAAAATCCCAAGTGCAGGATGGAGTGGATGGCATCATCGTTCCAATGGAGGTGGATGCTTGTGCCAACGAAATGGCTGAGTTTATCCGTGATAAACAGAAACAGACACAAATTATAGAATATCTGAAGACCCATGATTATGGGAATGAGCGTGAAATCAATAAAATATATGAGTTGTTGCGATGATACCGAAAATCATACATTATTGTTGGTTTGGCGGCAAGCCTTTCCCAAAGTTGGCAGTTAAGTGTAAGAAAAGTTGGGAGAAGTTCTTTCCTGATTATGAAATCAAGGAATGGGATGAAGAGACGTTTGATGTAAATGCTCATCCTTATACAAAATATTGTTATGAGCATCAATTGTGGGCTTATTTGAGCGATTATGTGCGACTTGTGGTAGTAGAACGTGAAGGGGGACTGTATTTCGATACAGACGTGGAGGTTGTGAGAAAGCCTGTGGAGTTGTTGAATGGTTGCCGTGCTTACTTTGGGTGGGAGACTCCTGAATATATCAATACAGGTCTTGGTTTTGCCGCAGAAGCACATCACCCTGCTGTGCAGGCAATGTTGGCGATGTATGAAGGATTGGTGAAGGATGGGAAATACATGTTTGATAGGATGCAGGGTTGTCCGCAGTTGAATACCAAAGCCCTTTTGCAATTGGGTCTGAAACAGGATGGCTCAAGGCAGGACGTTTGTGGGGCACAGATACTTCCCATAGAGTTTCTATGTCCGTTTCGTGATGCTACGGGCGAATTGAACAAGACGGAGAATACGATCTCCATTCATTGGTTCAGCAAATCGCCTCATGGAAAGTTTACTGCTTGGAGAATGAAATTGACGAGACCATTGCATCGCTTGCTATATGGTCGTTTTTAATGGTTAAAATTGTAAGATGAACGCTTTACCGATTGACCCATATATAGTATCTCAAATATATTATTGGGCAGTTTTTCTGATTTGTCTGTTTTTGTATTTCAATTATTCGGGTTCCAATAATTGTGATAAGTTGTTGAAACAAAACTCGATGGCTCCGGCTCTTGTGTTGACATTGATGCTGATGTTTTATATGGGGCTTAGACCTGTTAGTTTTGCTTTTGGGGATACGATTAATTATGCTGCTGATTACAGGAGTGATGTGGGATTAGCGGTGTTTGCCATCGATTTTGAAAAAGAATGGTTGTGGAAGTTTATAGAGTTGACGTGTAAACAGGCTGGTTTTACTGTTAATATGTGGTTTTTGTTGATTGAAATTGGCTATTTGGGATTTGTTTTTTTAGGGCTGAAGACCTTACTTGGTGAAAACGTGTGGATAGCAATGCTGTTTTTTTTGTCGGCATTTTCTACTTTTACATTTGGAACAAATGGGATTCGTAACGGTCTTGCTTGTTCGGCTGTAACCTTCGCATTTGCTATTGCCGCAAATCAAAATGTGGCTAAATTAGCAATTGCGGGGTTTATTTTAGTTCTTGCTTTTGGAGTTCACCGGTCAATATCTTTGCCGATAGCCTCATTTGTTGTAGCATCATATATTATCAAATCTCCTAAAGTTGCTATATACTTTTGGATTGCAAGTATAGGTATCTCGTTGGTGGCTGGTGGACCTGTTTCAAACTTTTT
>CALAVF010000345.1 GCA_937892315.1 uncultured Prevotellaceae bacterium
TTGGCTGCATCTACCGAGACATGAAGGAGGCACCCCAAGCCATCCAATGCTATTACGATGCGGTGGAAAAGGCGGACACATTGAGTGAGGATTGCGATTATACCACATTGTTTAGTGTGTATGGGCAGATGGCTGACATTTTCGAAGCCCAAATCATGCCAGAGGAAGAACTTGAGGCTTTGAAAGGGTATAGCAAATATGCTTTGAAGGCTGGAAATTTGTACGAGCATATCCGAGGATATGAATATATGGTTCTGCCCTACAATTTGCAGCGGGATACAGATATGGTTCTATCCATTGAGGATAAAGTGTACAAAATGTATAAAAAACACGGATTCATCCAAGCAGCGGCAAGTTCCCACATGCTATCTATGTACATGTATATTGCTCGAAAAGATTACGAAAAAGCCAAGCAACTGATGCAGACCTTTGAATATGAGTCTGGCCTATTTGACAAAGAAGGTAATATTAGCCAAGGGCGAGAGCACTATTACCATTGTAAAGGACTGTATTATCAAGGACTTCATCAACTTGATTCCGCAGAGTTCTATTTCAAGAAATTGCTTAATTATGGTTACTCGTTTGATGCCTACCGTGGTTTAATGGATATTTGTCAAGAAAAAGGTGATATGAAAACCTTCTTTTCTTATTCTAAATGTTATGAGGCCTCTTTCGACACCCTAATCACAAACATCCACGCAGAAGCAACTCGCCAAACTGTTGGCATGTATAGTTACACACGGAATCAAAAACTTGCCATGGAAAAGCAGCAAGAGGCAAACAAGAATAGAAACATCATATATATTATTATATTATTGATAATGGTGGCTTCTGCCATTCTTTATCATCTGTATCATCGTTCTAAAACAAAAAGACAGGAGGAACTTCGGATGCTTAACCAGAAATTCATTGACACATCCGCCCAATATCAGCAAGCCAAAGAAGAACTGGACAGCATAGAAACTGATTATGTCCTTTTCCAACAGAAAAAGCAAGATGAGTTAGCAGAATTGAAATCGCGGTTGGAAGACTTTCAAACACAATATGGCAATATGAAACAGAAAGAGAAGAAGGATGCACTGATGCAAAGTTCCATTATGGAAGTGTTCAAAAACAGATTGAAGCCTCAACTCAAATCTCAGCCTATTACGGAGAAGAATTGGGACGAATTGATGACCCTTTTTAGCCAATGTATGCCTTTGTTATATGTTCGAATGACAGAAAATAACATATTAAATCTACATGAACAACGTGTTACCATGTTGACAAGGTTGGCATTCTCGACAAAAGACATCGCCATTCTACTTGATGTACCTAAACAACGTGTCTCAAACACAAAAGAAAAGGCAAATCTAAAATTATTTTCTGATAGTTCAGCACGTACTTTTTACGATAATTTGTACGAAATATAACGATTCTTTGTGGCCATCTTTTAGAATCGTAACGTGCTTGTTTTTAGAGAATTAAGCAAGTGTTTTCAAAAGAATTATTTACTTTTTATTTACTTTTTTATGCCTAATTTCTTCCGTTTTTTCTGCTGGTGCTGTAATTTTGCAATCGATTTTCAAAACTATTAAACCACAAAATTATGAAGAAATTATTTTTTATTATTGCTTTGTTTTTGACAAGTGCTTCAATGATGTATGCACAACAAAAGCCCGTGATTCTGAATCCAACGGCTGTAGGTACAGGGGCGAATCAGGGACAAAAACACAGAACTCCGATTGCCATTCCAGATGTTTATATTGATGGATATGCTCTCTCATTTGATACAAGTTGTATCAAATCTACTGTTATGATTGTAGACTCTGATGGTTCTGTCGTATATACAACTATAGTTGATGAGACAGGCATGGTTGAACTTCCGATAGACCTTGTTGGTACTTATGAACTGCAATTAGTCAGAGGCAGTATTACTTTTGTTGGTGAAATTGAATTGTAATAAACAACACACTACTTGTACGATGAAAAAAATAATATACATTTTATTAGCAACACCATTGTTATTCTTCATGTCTGCATGTGAGAACGATGACGAACAATTTGAAGTTCTTGAACAACCCACACAGCCAGAGAACCCATATTATGTGCCGTTTGAAACCGCTCTTGCCAATGTGGAGAACCTCTTTGCCCAAGAGGAGTTGTCAACACGCTCTCGGCATATTGAGCGGACTGTGGAAAGCCATCAAGAATATGTCGTGAACAGGGGCACCCGTTCCGCAAGTGACAGCATTGATGTTAAATTCCATGTCATCAACTTCGATAACAACCAAGGTTTTGCCCTTGTTTCTGCTGATTCAAGAACAACCTCCATCTATGCCTATTCTACAACAGGACATTTAGACATGGAAGATGCCATTGCAAATACGGGATTTGGCGATTTCATGGAAGATGCCACAGAGTTTTATAAAGAAGAAATTATCAATGGTAAGGTAATTCCTGGTGAGCCAGAGCCAATAGATACAATGCATATAAAATACAAAGATATTCCAATGTTGCCTTTGGTGGAAATTGATGGGGAAGAATATCACATGGCATTCAAAAGTGACACTTTATACAACGTCGGAAAGATGCTTTCTGTGGAATGGCATCAAGATTTCCCTTACAATTATTATTGCCCTTCCATTCCCTCATCTTTAGCGTCCCTTTTCCCAGATTTATCAGGGAAAGCGGCCGTAGGCTGTGCTCCTCTCGCTGCAGGTCAAATTTTCTCTTACTATCAAAAACCTCTTTCTGCATTAGGTTATTCTTTCGACTGGGCATCCATCATGAGTTCTCCATCTTATGTGGCTTTATCGCCAGCAAGTCTTGCTACGGCTCATCTTCTCCGGGCAATTGGTGATACCATGGAATCTGTGTATGGAGTGGAGACGTCCACTTATAACAGCAAACTAAATGCAGCATACCAAAGTTATGGATATATGGTCACAGGGCCTGTTGCTATGAGTACGGCTATCCTTAATTCTTCATTGGCAAATTCTCATCCTGTTCATGCAATTGGGTATAACGGAAATGGTGGTCACTCTTGGGTTATAGATGGGGTTATTTCATATACAAATACTACCACATATTATTATTCTTACCCTCCATACAATATGTATAAACGGTCATCAACATCTTCATGCTACTACCACTGTAATTATGGAGTACGATATCTTTCTAATACTTGGTGTATAGATGCTTTTGGCCATTTTGGCAATGACAAACAAATTTTATATGACATATATCCTGCTGATTAGTTTCTTTCAGTGATATTTCCTCAACATTAAAATAATCTTAGAAACAAAAATTATGAAGACAAATCTCTTTTTTCTATTCTGTACGATTGTATTGTTTTCCATGTGCAGTAAGAACGATGATGTTGACAACCCTGACGATGACAAAACGACTGGAATTGTGTCTCTCCCAACTCTCTGCCAAAACATAGGAGATGGCGAATTCCTGATAACAACTGTTGCAGGGAATGCCGCATCAACACTTCAGTGTATCGATTTGATAGATGAACGCGACTTCTCGACTACTATCAAAGCAACTTTAGACGGGGATTCACTCTATTCCGACCATTTTTTTAATATCTCACGAATTGATTCCTGCAATTACAGAGTCCGATTTCATGAAGCAGCCCAAAAATCTCCTTATTGCCTCTATGAATTCTTGTTTGTTCCCACAAATCACTTTCATGGAATATTTACGTCACATATAATATTGCAAGATGGTGAATGGGTGGCTGAGAATGGCTGGGAAGAAATTCTGAAAAGAGAAGGAGTGTATGATCAGGCTATAGGACTGGTCAACAAGGGTTTCTAAGGGTCACCTGCATAATCGCGT
>CALAVF010000346.1 GCA_937892315.1 uncultured Prevotellaceae bacterium
ATTGACATGGCGGCGACGACGGGAAAGAAAAACCCCCGCCATCGCACACACGATGGCGGGGTTCTGCATTGTTCCCTTTGAGAAGGGGTGGGTTTATTTCCAATCTGTCAGGAGAGTTCTCTTGTCGAGCACGTGCTTTGCCTTGCCAATAGAGCGCTCGATGTTGCCCGGTTCCTTGATGTGGATGTTGGGCTTGATGCCCACCATGCTGACGATGCGGTCGTAGAGCGGCTTGATGAACGGCATCTGCTTGGCTGGGTTGGGCGAGAAGTATTCGGCACGGAGTTCGACGTCGAGGTCGAAGGTGTCCTCGTTGTTCTTGCGGTCCACGGTGATGAAATACTGCGGAGTGAAGACGGGGAACTCGGTGAGGGCCGTCTCGATCTGCGATGGGAAGACGTTGACGCCTCGGATGATGAGCATGTCGTCGCTGCGGCCCAGAATCTTGCCGATTCGGACGGAGGTACGTCCACATTCACAAGGCTCATAAATGAGGTTCGTGAGGTCGCGGGTGCGGTAGCGGAGAATAGGCATGGCTTCCTTGCAGAGAGAGGTGAAAACCAACTCGCCCTCTTCGCCTGGGGCGACAGGCTCCAGCGTTTCTGGGTTGATGATTTCGGGATAGAACATATCTTCGGCAATGTGGGTGCCGTTCTGGTACTGGCATTCGCCGCCCACACCAGGACCGCACATCTCGGTGAGTCCGTAGATGTCGATGGCTTTGATGTGCAGTTTCTTCTCCAGTTCGCGACGGATGCCCCATGTCCAAGGCTCGGCTCCGAAGAAGCCGACGCGGAGTTTCAGATCTTCCGCCTTGATGTCGGGGTGCTTCTCGATGACTTCTGCCAGATGCAGGGCGTAGGAGGGAGTGCAGCAGAGGGCGGTGGAGCCGAAGTCCTTCATCAGCATGACCTGCTTCTCGGAGTTGCCGGCAGAGGTAGGCAACTGAACGGCACCACGCATGGCGGCACCGTCGTGGGCACCGAGTCCGCCGGTGAAGAGTCCGTAGCCATAGGACACCTGCACGATGTCGCCAGGACCTATGTCGCCGACAGCCATGACGCGAGCAACGCCTTCTGCCCACATCTTCAGGTCGTTCTCTGTGTAGGTGTCAACGACGGGTTTGCCTGTGGTGCCAGACGAGGCGTGGATGCGGCGCACCTCACTCATGGGCACAGCCTGGAGTCCGAAGGGGTACTCGTCGCGCAGGTCGTGCTTGGTGGTGAAGGGCAGTTTGTAGATGTCGTCGATGCTGCGGATGTCTTCGGGTTTCACGCCCATGCGGTCCATCTTCTTCTTGTAGAAGGGCACCTTCTCGTAGCAGATTTTGACGGTCTTGATCAGTCGCTCTGACTGCAACTTGCGCATGGACTCCCTGTCCATGCATTCCATTTGAGGATTGTGAATCATTTTGGTTTGGTTTTAGGGGTTAAAATGATTTATTACTATTTTTTACCGCAAGTGTAAAACTTACTTACGACTTGCCTCCACGCCCATGTCGAAGGCTTTGAGGTTGGCTTCGACGATGGCATCGCCTTTGCGGGCAAAGATGACGGAGATGGCTTTGCGGAGTTGCTCGACGGTAAGGATTTCGATGAAGGGGGCAGCCATGCCGAGGAGCACCATGTTGGCTCCACGCACATTACCGGCATCTTTGGCAACGGTCTCGATGTCAAGTTTCACCACAGAGGGCAGCGCATCGAGTTCGGCTTGCAGGGCGGCTTCGTCGGGGTAGTTGGGAATGTTGATGAACGGCTTGCTGCTGGTCACGATGGTGCCTGTCTTGGCGAGGTAGGGCAGGTAGCGCAGGGACTCCATCGGTTCCATGGAGATGACCACGTCGGCACCGCCTTGTGGGATGAGGTCGCTATAAATGTTGTCGGTGGAGAGGCGCAGGTTAGACTGCACGTCGCCGCCACGCTGGCTCATGCCGTGTACCTCGGCTTGTTTCAGGTTGATGCCAGCCTCTGTGGCTGCTTCGCCGATGATGGTTGCGATGGAGAGGATGCCTTGTCCACCCACACCGCATAGTATGATGTCTTTTTTCATTTGTTTGCCTCCTTTGCTTTTTGTCTTTCACGTGCGTGGCGTGCTGCCGTCTGAATGCACTCGCGACGAGGGATAATCACAGAAACACCCTTGTACTCAATCTCTTCCTTGAGGATGCGGGTGATTTCGGGCATGTTCTTGGGAAGTGGAACGACCACACGGACGTGCTCTGGCTCCACACCGAGACCGAGACAGATGGCCTCGAACTTGTTGGTGCCGGCAGAGTCCTGTCCGCCTGTCATGCCTGTGGTGAGGTTGTCGGAAATGACGACGGAAATGTTGGACTTATCGTTCACGGCATCCAACAGACCCGTCATGCCTGAGTGGGTGAAGGTGGAGTCGCCAATGATGGCAACGGCAGGGAAGAGTCCCGCATCGGCAGCACCTTTCGCCATGGTGATGGAAGCACCCATATCCACGCAGGACGAGAGGCTCTTGAACGGTGGCAGGGCACCGAGGGTGTAGCAGCCGATGTCGCCAAACACACGGTAGTCAGGGTATTCCGCCAGCACCTGATTGAGCGCGGTGTAAACGTCGCGGTGACCGCAACCCTGACAGAGTTGTGGAGGACGACCAGCAAGGTTCTTGGCATCCTCGAAAGCAGGACCTGTGGGCAGACCGAGTGCCTTGGCTACGCAGTCGGGTGTGAGTTCACCTGTGCGTGGCAGGTCGCCTGTGAGACGTCCCTTGATGGGGTAGTCGGCACCGAGGATGCCAGCCACAGCCTCTTCCACGACGGGCTGTCCGTCTTCTACGACGAGGATGACATCATTCTCCTTTGCCAACTGCTGAATGACAGCGACAGGCAATGGATATTGTGAGATTTTGAGAAGTGAAAAATGAGAAGTGAAAAGTGAAGAATCTAAGTTACCGATGTTCTCCATCACATAGTTGTAGCCAATGCCACAAGCAATGATGCCAAGTGACTTCACATCATCAGATTTTTCACTTTTCACTTTTAACTTTTCACTTCGATTATAGGCGGATGCCTCTGATGCTTTTTGGAAAGCCTCCTGCTTGCCGAGCAAGTCCACGTATTTCTTACGGGCGATGCCGGGCAGCAGCACCCACTGGTCGGTGCTGGGGTTGAGTGCATTCTCTGCCTGAGGTTCACCCACCTCTACGGCAGCACGGCTGTGTGCCAAGCGAGTGACGATGCGTAGCAGCACGGGCACTTTCAGGGTCTCGGACATCTCGAAGGCAGAAGCCACCATGTCGTATGCCTCCTGCTGGTTCGATGGTTCGAAGATGGGGATGAGGGCGAACTTGCCGTAGAAGCGGCTGTCCTGCTCGTTCTGCGAGGAGTGCATGGATGGGTCGTCGGCAGCCAAGACGATGAGGCCGCCCTGTACGCCTGTGATGGCACTGTTGACAAAAGCGTCGGCACACACGTTCATGCCCACGTGCTTCATGCACACCAAGGCACGCTTGCCGGCATAGGACATGCCGAGTGCGGCTTCCATCGCCGTCTTCTCGTTGGTGCACCAGCGGCTGTGGATGCCACGCTCCTGTGCCAGTTTATTCGTCTGAATAAACTCTGTGATTTCGGTGGACGGAGTGCCCGGGTAAGCATACACGCCAGAGAGTCCGGCATTGATTGCACCCAAGGCAATGGCTTCGTCGCCAAGAAGTAATTGTTTCATTGTTATATAGGTTATTAGTATTTGTTCGAACAGACACAAAAACACATCTTCCGAGCCTGCGAAAACCCGAAAGATGTGCAAATGTAAGAAAAATATGCGAAAGCGTTACCTTTTTGTTGGCTAAAAGTGGGGCGATGTAACAAAAAGGATAGGAAACGCTCGTTTTTTGATACTTGGAATGAAAAAGTTGTACTTCTGGAGCAGGAACTTCCCTTTCCCTCAATAGGGATACCTGTAGTTGATGGTCAAGCAGCACTTGGTACCAGACGTGCTCATGTAGTTTTCCAGTTGAAGGGCAGCATACGTGCCGTCCTTCAGTCGCAGGATAAACACATGGCTGTTGAGCATGAAGGTCGGCGGCATGGGGGGAATCATCATTTGCAGCCATGAGGACAGCACAGGATTCGCCTTGATGCCTTGGTTCCCAATCAGCCCATCCAGCATCCTGTCCGACACCGTCCATACGTCCGTCTCGTTCCATGTGTCAGCCGTGAAGGTCTGTTCGCGGAACGCCTCGCTGCTTTCGGGCAGGTCATCCATCGATGTGAAGGATGTCTCATACACCGCTCCCCCATTGGTACGTACATTGTTCCGATGCACGGCAAAACTCCATCGCTCCGGTTCGGGTTGTGCGAGTGTCTGATAAGAGCCGCGGAACTCACGCTTGTCCATGCCCTCGCCAAACACGTCATACCAATAGGTGTAGATGCCGCATGATTTCTCCGCGCCCTCGCCGCTGTTTCCCTCTCCGACAGAATCCAGGGGAATGTCATACGCCACGGCAGTCAGTGTACGTCCTTGGATCGAGATGCTGTCGGTGAGCACTTGCAAGTCCACATAGTGCCAGTGCAGCCAACTCGATGCGTCCACATACAATTGCCCCTCTTCCTGCACAACCTCCTCTTGAGGGTCGTCATACAGATGTTCAAACACATCTTGACATGCTGAAAGCAAGAGTGCCGTTCCCAGCATGGGGATGATGATGTGTTGCTTCCCTATCATGGTTCAGACTGCTACTCGCCCTTTTCTGTGGTCTCAGACTTGAAGACGGAAAGGATGGAGTGAGGCATGTTGCCTAACTTGAACTCGTTGGTCACCTGAATGCCCTCCTCTGTGTCTTCTATCAGAATGTAACTGTCTTCGCTGAAGTCATAATCTCGGTCAGTCGCTCCCATCGCGTAGTGAACGCTCAGCCCATCACTGCCATATTGGCGGTAGAAGGCATCCTTTTCCTCATCATAGGCGATGTTCTTGATGGTGAACTCTCCGAGTGTGAGGACGCCATGCATCATAGGAACTTCCAACGAGTACTCGGGCGAAACGAGGTTGATAGTGCCGTCCTTGTTGGGGATGATCTGATAGGTCATGGTGGTGGTGAGGTCCTGTCCATAGACCGTCACGGTGTTCACACCCGTGTGGAATCCTGAAAATACAGGGTCGATGATAGGTTTCTGTTCGTCGTTGTCATCGTCGCTACACGCAGTCATACCAACCAGTGCAACCAGCATCATTGCTAAATACTTCAAAGTTTTCATGTTGTTTGAGTTGTTTTGAGTTATCGGCTGCAAAGTTACGCCATTCTTTTCATTCCCGCAATCCTTATTTATGAGGATTTTTTCACCCCTCGCCCCCCAATTCTTCATTCTTCATTCTTCATTTTTTCCGTACCTTTGCACCATGATTCCACATTTCGAAATAGCCATCGTAGATACCAACATCCTCACGGCGATGGGGTTGCAGCAGATTCTCAGCGACATCATCCCCGTGGGAGAGATACGCACCTTCATCTCCTTCGACGAACAGCAAGATGCCGACCAGGGGCAGTTCGTCCACTACTTTGTGGCATCACGCATCTACTTCGAGCACACTGCCTACTTCCGCAGCCTTCCCCATCCATCCATCGTACTTGTCAATGGCGACCTCCAAATAGCAGGAGTGCCCACCCTCAACGTCTGTCAGAGCGAGAAGTTGCTCGTCAAGTCCATTTTGAAACTGCATCGGACGGGGCATCACCCCACCTCGTCCCATCCCCACGCTTTTCCTCCCCACCACGAGCGAGGGGCGGCAGAAGAAGGCCCCCTTTCCTCCCGTGAGGTCGAAGTCGCCATCCTTCTTGCCAAAGGGCTCATCAACAAGGAGATAGCCGAGCATCTCCACATCAGCGTCACCACAGCCATCACCCATCGCAAGAACATCATGGAAAAACTCCATGCCCGCTCCCTTGCCGACATCATCATCTATGTGGTGATGAACGGACTCATTGATGTGGGAGAGTTGTGAGAATGGAAAGAAGGGAAAAGTGAAAAATGAAAAGTGAAAAGTGAAAAATTTGCTACCGCTGCTGTTTTCCGACAAGTGGCAAACTCTCGCGGCAGCAAATTTTTCACTTTTCATTTTTCACTTTTCCCTTCTTTCAATCCTTCATTTCTCTGTGCTGATGTTATACTCTGCTTTCACCTTAACGATTCTTCTGTTTCTGTCCGTGTATTCGTTCTCGTCTTTGACGGTGTACTTCCGTTGGATGTGCTGCCTGTCGAAGTTGCGTTTTTTTGTTTCTTCGGGCGATAGTCTTTTCTGCTTTTTGTTGAAAGTCATCTTTCCGTTCTTCCAACTTTGCAGGATGGACTACTCATTGGGAACCCAGAGGTCGCCTTGGGTGTTGAGCACAAAAAAATCTATGGAAGCGACTCAAACAGTATCTCCATTAGCCGAGGAAAGGCATACAGGTCGAGGTCGTTCTCGTCCACCCAGATGTAGCCTTCGGGTAGCACAGGCGGCTCATCCGTCTCCAGAAAATAGAAGTCGGCAAGGAGGATGCGATGGGTGAGCACGTGCTTCACCTCCTTGCGGAGAAGGACAAGACCCTCTCCCCTGCCTTCCCCCATCGTGGGGAGAGGCTGCACCACCTCCCACAGCCCTTGCCAGATGCCGCCCTTTCCTCTCTTCCGGATGGCAGTCTTGCCCTTACATCTTATATATAAATAGGTGAGGCGAACCGTCTTCACCGTCAGTTTCTTCTCCTTCACGGGCAGCAGCCCGATGCGACCCGTCCGCAACGCCTCGCACGTCTCTTGCAACGGGCAGAGCACACACCGCGGCGAGGCAGGTGTACACAGCGTCGCCCCGAAATCCATCATCGCCTGATTGAACGCTGCGGGCTGGTCAGTGGGCAGGAGCGACCCCGCCAGTTCGGCGAACACCTTCTTCCCCCTTGTCGAGTTGATGGGCACATCGATGCCGTAGTGTCGAGCCAGCACCCGATACACGTTGCCGTCCACCGCCGCCGCAGGCAGCCCGAACGCAATCGAGCCAATCGCTGCCGCCGTGTAGTCGCCCACACCCTTCAGCCCCCTGATGCCCTCCAGCAGATCGGAAGAGCACAC
>CALAVF010000347.1 GCA_937892315.1 uncultured Prevotellaceae bacterium
GTGCCACGCTGGTGGGCATGTGCAAGAACCCGTCGCTCTACAATCCTTACAAGCGGTCGAACGGGCAATACCTGCCGAACGAGCGTAGCCGCGAACGTCGCAACGTGGTGCTCTCCCAGATGGAGAAAGCGGGCTATCTGACCACCGCCGAAATGGAAGCGGCACAAAGCGAGCCTCTGACCACGCTGGAAAAACCTAAGATTACGACACACAAAGAGGGTGCTGCCCCCTACTTCCGTGAGTATCTGCGTCGCATCATGATGGCAAAACGTCCACAGCGAGACCAATACGCCTCTTGGCAAGGACAGCAGTTCTACGACGATTCCATCGCTTGGGAGACGAATCCTCTATACGGCTGGTGCAACAAGAACACCAAGAAAGACGGCTCTCACTACAACATTTACACCGACGGTCTGAAAATCTACACGAGCATCGACACACGGATGCAAAAGATGGCGGAAGAGGCACTCTTCGAGCACGTGGCACAGTATCTGCAACCTGCCTTCGAGCGTGAAATCAAGTATTCGAAGACAGGACCTTACCGTCAACTCTCTGTGAGCAAAATGAACGATGTCATCAACCGCTACATCCGTCAGAGTGAACGCTACCGTGCCATGAAGGCAGGTGGACATAGCGAGGAGGAAATCATGGCGGCGTTTGATGTGCCGGTCGAAATGACGGTGTTCAAGTATGGCAACTCCTACGACACCCCCGAGGAGGTGGAGGTACGCATATCGCCACGCGATTCCATCATCTATTACAAGAAGTTCCTGCGTGCATCCGTCTGTGCCATCGACCCCGAGAACGGACAGGTGAAGGCATACGTGCCAGGCTTGAACTTCGAGCACTTCATGTTCGACAATGTGCTGGGCGGCGGACACCGACAGGTGGGTTCTACCATCAAGCCACTGCTCTATTCGCTCTATCTGCTTCAGGGCTTCACGCCATGCGACATGGTGGATGCCAGTCCTAAGAACTATGGCGGCTGGACACCGAAGGGCGGTGCTCTGGGCATGGTGCCTCTGAAGACTGCCCTCGCCCACTCCAACAACCACGCATCGGTGGCACTGCTCAACTATCTGAAGCCACAAACTTTCATCGATTTCCTGAAAAATCAGTTGAAAATCTCCACCTATTCGATGCAACCCAACCTGACCATCGCACTGGGATCGGGCGACGTGAGCATCGGCGAAATGGCAAGTGCCTACACCGTCTTCCCAAGTTACGGCGTACACTATTCGCCCCTGCTCGTCACACGCATTGAAGACACTGACGGCAACGTCATTGCCAACTTTACGCCTCGCATGAATGAGGTGATGTCGCAAGAGAAAGCCTATCAGATGATTTATATGCTCAAGGCGGTCATCAACGAGGGTACAGGTCGTGCGTTGCGTGGTGGTGCTTATCACATCACAGGCGACATCGGCGGTAAAACAGGTACGACCAACAGCAATGCCGACGGTTGGTTTATCGGTTTCTGTCCGAAACTGGTGGTAGCGTGCTGGGTAGGCGGTGAAGACCGCGACATCCACTTCGGCAGCATGGCGTTTGGTCAGGGTGCAAGGGCTTCCCTCCCCATCTACGGCAAACTGATGAGAAAGATATACAACAGCAAGCAGTTCGGCATTGCGGAGAAAGACACTTTCGCCATTCCACACGGATGGCAGCCTTGCGACAACGAACTGATGTCGCTGCCCAGTGCGGAAGCCATCCTCAACCCCGAGGAGGAAGAAGTGGTGGAATATGACGAAGAATTTTTCTAAATCGCTAAAAATATGAGATTCATAGGAATCATACCTGCACGATATGCCTCTACCCGTTTCCCTGCCAAGCCTTTGGCAATGCTGGGTGGAAAGACGGTGATTGAAAGAGTGTACCGCCAAGTGGAAAGCGTGTTGGACGATGTGGTGGTTGCCACCGACGACGAACGCATCCTCAACGCCGTGCTTGCCTTTGGCGGAAAAGCCGTGATGACCAGTGTCAATCACAAGAGCGGCACCGACCGCGTGTATGAAGCCTTCACGAAAGTGGGACAAGGCTTCGACGTGGTGGTCAACATACAGGGCGATGAACCCTTCATTCAGGCACAACAACTGGAAGCCATTCGTGACTGCTTCGCTGACGACACGGTCGATATCGCCACGCTGGTCAAGCCATTCAAGCCAGAAGATGGTTTTGCCGCCCTCGAAAATGTCAACTCGCCTAAAGTGGTGGTGAACCGACGGATGGAAGCCCTCTACTTCTCACGCAGCATCATCCCTTTCACCCGTGGAAAGGACAAAGAAGAATGGCTTGCCGGACACACCTACTACAAGCACATCGGACTATATGCCTACCGTGATCAAGTGTTGCAAGAAATCACTTCCCTGCCACAAT
>CALAVF010000348.1 GCA_937892315.1 uncultured Prevotellaceae bacterium
GGCATCGTTTCGGTGGACGGTGTGGCTCATTTTGCCCATCTGGGCGGTATTCTGGGGATGGTGGCATCTGTTCTTCAACATGTGGTCGCTGATGATTTTTGGCAACGCGGTGGAACAGCAGGTGGGCACGAAGCGTTTTGTGTACTATTATCTGCTGTGTGGCGTAGGCAGTGCGTTGATTAACCAATTGTGTACGGCTCTGGGCATCATCGCTCCTGCTCAGTTGGTGGGCGCATCGGGTGCCATTTATGGTGTGATGGCTGCTGCGGCTTTCTTCTTCCCGAATGCCCGATTGTTCATCATCCCGATTCCTTTCCCCATCAAATTGAAATATCTGGTAGGCTTCTACACGGTGGTGGAGATGTATATGGGCATCGTTTCGGTGGACGGTGTGGCTCATTTTGCCCATCTGGGCGGTATTCTGGTGGGCATTGCCATTCTGTTCTGGTGGAGAATGCAGGATAAAAAGCAGCAAAAGAGAGGGCGTGAAAACTATTGGACCACTTCGACCAGCAACCAATCTCACTATGAGAAAGAGGAGGGGCTGTGGGAGAAGTTGAAGCAGTTCTTTGTGGGGAAGCGGCAACCCAAGATGCGTGTGACGAACGTGAGGGAGGCGAACTATGCTGACCACATGTATAATGAGCGGAAACGTCAGGAAAGTGACGAGATAGACAGGATTCTTGACAAGATTCGGAGAAATGGTTATCAGAATCTTTCGGAGAGTGAAAAGGCAACGCTGTTTAATGCCAGCAAACGGAAACAGGAGGAACAAGGTCGTTAAGTGAGAAGAAGTTTCTCCGCAAGAATCGATGAAATTGCTGAAAACCATACCGATGATTATCTTCATTGCCATCAATCTTTTGGTGATTGTGGCAATGAATTTTTGTGCCTACACGGCTTGTCTGCCGCCACAGACATATCCCAGCGTGTCGTATATGGGGCTGATGTTCCCTGCTTTTCTGGTGGTTGATGCGTGTTTCGTGCTCTTCTGGCTGATTTTCAAGTGGAAGTTGACGCTGCTGCCGATGGTGGGCATGTTGCTGTGTGTGGGAAGCATCAGGACGTATGTGCCGGTGAACATCCCTGCTGACCCACCAGAAGGGAGCCTCAAACTGCTGACCTACAATGTGATGGGATTCGGGAAGGACGAGGATTATACTTGGGAAGAGAATCCGATTCTGAACTATCTGTTGAGCAGCGATGCGGATATCGTCTGTGTGCAGGAGGGTCGGAAGAATATTCTGGATGGTGTGATTGACCGTATCACCCCTATTTATCCTTACTATTCTTTGGTTTTGATACCCGACAATTATATCGCCTGTTTTTCCAAGTATCCCCTCAACTTTATCAAGCAGATAGATTACCCCACCACTACGAACTGCTCGATGGTGTACGAAGTGCAGGTGGGGAAGGATACGTTGGTGCTGATTAACAATCACTTGGAGTCCTATCGCCTCAGCCCTGAAGACAAGGAGGACTACAAGTCCATCATCAAGAACTATCAGCATCCCGAGGATAATGGGTCGGAAATGAAATACTTGGGCTTGACGGAAAAACTGTCCCGTTGCGACTCTATCCGTGGAATGCAGGTCGATTCGGTCGCGGCGTTTCTGGATAGTTGTAAAGGACGATACGTCGTGGCTTGTGGCGATTTCAACTCTTCTCCCATTTCTTACTGCCACCATCGGCTGACGGAGTGGCTGAATGACGCATACACGCGGACAGGGAATGGGCCAGGAACGACTTATAACCGCAGCGGGATGTACTTCAGGCTCGACCACATCTTGGTGAGTCCCAACATCACACCGTACAAGGCAAAAGTTGACAAGTCCATCACTGTAAGTGACCATTATCCCATGTCTTGCTTTATCAAATTGGAGTAAAAACACCTGCTAATCACTTCAAAACAAAGATTTTTCGTGCATTTTTCTTCCTGATTGCAAAAAAATGTATAACTTTGCACCTTGAATTGCCTTGGACTCCGCTGTACTTCCATATATATAAATATGTGTACGGGGTGGTTTTGGAGGCATTTTTGTGGGCTTTTACCAAAGTGGTTGATGAGATAAAAAACAAAACAATCAAAATATTAAACATTCAACAAAAAATGCAAAACAAAGGATTTGTAAAGTTTTTAGCAGTGGCGTTGACCCTCATCTGCATCTTCTACCTTTCCTTCTCTGTCGCTACAAAGTATGTAGAGGACAAAGCAGCAAAGATGGAACCTGAGGCTGCTGAGTTGTATTTGGATTCGATGAACACGACTCCATTCTACCTCGGCAACTACACGTTGAAGGACTGTCGCGAAACTGCTATTGGTCTTGGTCTTGACCTGAAAGGCGGTATGAACGTCATCCTCGAGGTATCAGTGCCCGACATCATCGATGTGCTGGCCGACCACAAGAAGGACGAAGGTTATCGTA
>CALAVF010000349.1 GCA_937892315.1 uncultured Prevotellaceae bacterium
TAAGCGGATTTTTCGTAAGTCATGAGGGGGAGCATCTTTGCCCCTTTGGGGTGGGAATGTCAATTTCGTCGTGATAAAAATGGTGTGCTGGAAGCGTTAAAAGTGGTCTGAGTCAGACCGCCTCGGCGGTGTGACTCAGACCACCCGAGCGGTGTGAGTCACACCACTTCGGAGGTGACGAGCGTGTCATTTTGTCCTATTGCGGGGGGCATTGGGGAGGGCATTGATGAACCTCTGGCATGGTGTGGTCGGTTGATGTGGAGCGAGGTCTGGGCGGCACGTGGAAGGAGAAAAGATGGGGGACGGGGAAAAGAAACGGCAGAAAAAGTGGCTTTGCTGATGAAGCGATGGAGAAACGTTCTTTTCACGTGATTATGAGCGTAAATATACATTTTTTTATAGACTTATGGTGCGTATCTCGCTGAAAAATCGTAACTTTGCAACCAATTATGTGGTTTAGTATAGCAAAATGAAGGTAGCAATCGTAAAATACAATGCGGGTAACATCGGTTCGGTGGAGAATGCGGTGAGGCGTTTGGGCATTGAGCCTGTGGTGACGGATGATGCCGAGTTGATTGGTTCGGCTGACCGTGTGATTTTCCCTGGTCAGGGTGAGGCTCGCAGCACGATGGCGTATCTGAAGGCTCACGGATTGGATCAGGTGATTGTGGGATTGAAGCAGCCTGTGCTGGGCATCTGCATCGGAATGCAGTTGCTGTGTCGGCACAGCGAGGAGTATGACACGGATTGTCTGGGTGTGTTTGATGTGGACGTGAAACGCTTTGTTCCGAAAGTGCATGAGGACAAGGTGCCTCAGATGGGGTGGAACACGATTGAGGACACGAAGTCGCCGCTCTTCAAGGGCTTTGGGGAGAGGGAGTTTGTGTACTTCATTCATAGTTTTTATGTGCCCACGTGTGACTGGACGATTGCTACGACGAACTACATTCAGCCCTACTCTTCTGCCTTGCACAAGGGAAATTTTTACGCAACTCAATTCCACCCCGAGAAGAGCGGAATGGTGGGCGAAAGAATCCTGAAGAATTTTATGGAACTGAGGGGATGATGAATTGAAGATTTGAAGTGACCAGAAACTATGATAGAGATTATTCCTGCAATAGACATCATTGACGGCAAATGTGTGCGTCTGACCAAGGGTGACTACGACACGAAAAAGGTGTACAGCGAAGACCCTGTGGAGGTTGCGAAGATGTTTGAGGCACACGGCATCCGACGGTTGCACACGGTGGACTTGGACGGTGCGCGTTCTCAGCACATTGTGAACTACAAGACCATCGAACAGATAGCGGACCACACAAGCCTTGTGATTGACTTTGGCGGCGGCATCAAGTCGGACGAAGACATCGACATCGCCTTTGCCAGCGGTGCCACGATGGTGACCATCGGCAGTGTGGCTGTGAAAAAGCCCGAGTTGTTTGAATCGTGGCTGGAGAAATATAACGACAACAAAATCATCCTCGGAGCGGACGTGAAGAATGGTCGCATCAGCATCAACGGCTGGAAAGAAGAGGGAGAGGATGAGTTGATGCCTTTCTTGCACAAGTATGTGGACAAAGGTGTGGACAATGTGCTTTGCACCGACATCAGCAAGGACGGGATGCTGGAAGGTCCTGCCGTTGAACTGTATGAGGAGATTGTGAAGGAGTTTCCCCAGTTGCATCTCATCGCCAGCGGCGGTGTGAGTTGCATCGAGGATATCGACTTGCTGAACTCGGCAGGCATTCCTGCAGTGGTGTTTGGCAAGGCGATTTATGAGGGGAAAATCAAAATGGAGGAACTGGAGAAGTATGTTGGCTAAACGTATCATACCTTGCCTTGACATCAAGGACGGACAAACCGTGAAGGGGACGAACTTCCTGAACCTTCGCCAAGCGGGCGACCCCATCGAACTGGGCAAACTCTACAGCGAGCAGGGTGCCGACGAACTGGTCTATCTGGACATCACGGCATCGCACGAGGGCAGAAAGACGTTCACGGAACTGGTCAAAAAGATTGCCCGCGAAATCAACATCCCGTTCACCGTGGGTGGCGGCATCAACGAACTCTCTGATGTTGACCGTCTCTTGAATGCTGGAGCCGACAAGGTGAGCATCAACTCGGCGGCATTGCGAAGACCAGAGTTGATTGACGAGATTGCCAAGAATTTCGGCAGCCAAGTGTGTGTGGTGGCAATCGATGCCAAATGTGAAGATGACACGGTGCACGAGAATGGCGACCCGAGAATCGACGGCGAGTGGCGATGCTATGTCAATGGCGGTCGTGTGCCGACAGAATACCGGCTGCTCGACTGGGCAAAAGAGGTGAACGAAAGAGGGGCTGGCGAAATTCTGTTCACGTCGATGAACCACGATGGAGTGAAGGGCGGTTTTGCCAATGCTGCACTTCGCAAACTGGCTGACACGCTCACCATTCCAGTCATCGCATCAGGTGGTGCCGGGACGAAAGAGCACTTCCGCGACACATTCATCGACGGGCACAGCGATGCGGCACTGGCAGCAAGCGTGTTCCATTTCGGGGAAATCCCCATCCCTGAACTGAAGCGGTATTTAGCAAATGAAGGAGTAAACGTAAGATTGTAAAGATAATGGAAATTGATTTCAAGAAGATGGACGGTCTTGTGCCTGCCATTGTGCAGGATGCCAAGACACTCAAGGTGCTCATGCTCGGTTTCATGAACGAGGAGGCATACAACAAGACGGTAGAGACAGGAAAAGTGACATTCTATAGCCGTACACGAAAGGCTCTGTGGACAAAGGGTGAGACAAGCGGCAACTTCCTCAACGTCGTGGAGATTCTGAACGACTGCGACCAGGACACGCTGCTCATCAAGGCAAACCCTGTGGGGCCTGTATGCCATACTGGTGCCGACACCTGCTGGAACGAGACGAACGAGAACCCCATCATGTTCCTCGTCGAGTTGCAACGGTTTATCGAAAAGCGGCACGAGGAGATGCCCGAAGGCAGTTACACCACGTCTCTCTTCAAAGACGGATGCCACCGCATGGCTCAAAAAGTGGGCGAAGAGGCATTGGAATCTGTCATTGAGGCCGTTGCCAACAACAACGAACGTCTCATCTACGAGGCTTCCGATATGCTCTACCACCTCATCGTGCTGCTCACATCGAAAGGCTTGAAGATTGAAGACCTCGCCACAGAGTTGGCAGAACGCCACGACCCCAATTGGCACAAACATTGACAAAATTGCCTATGTTGATTGAATATAAAAACGTAAACGTATATCAAGACGCTCAACTCGTGTTGCAAGATGTCAACTTCGAGGTGGGTGAAGGCGAGTTCGTCTATATCACCGGCAAGGTGGGCACAGGAAAAAGTTCCTTTCTGAAAACGCTCTACGGAGAGATACCCGTGAAGGAAGGAGATGCCAAAGTGCTCGACTACGACATGGTGGAACTGAAACGACGCCATCTGCCCGACCTGCGCAAGAAGCAAGGCATCATCTTTCAGGACTTCCAACTGTTGACCGACCGCACCGTAGATGCCAACCTGCGTTTCGTGCTGAAAGCCACGGGATGGAAGAACAAACTGGACATCAACCAGCGAATCAGCGACGTGCTGGAGTTGGTGGGCATGGCAACCAAAGGCTACAAGATGCCATCCGAGTTGTCTGGCGGAGAGCAGCAGCGCATCGTCATCGCACGTGCCATCCTCAACCGCCCCAAACTCATTCTTGCCGACGAGGCAACGGGCAACCTCGACACAGAAACCAGCCGACAAATCACCGAACTGTTGCAGCAAATCTGCAAGGCAGGCAGCACGGTCATCATGATTACCCACAACACCACCCTGCTCGACCAGTTCCCTGGCAGACAGTTCAATTGCGAGAATCACCGCATGGTGGAAGTGGCGCAACCACAAAAAGAACAAGAATCAACCGAAGAGTTAGACTAAAAAATACACATTATATATTATTATGAAAGTACTCAAGTTTGGCGGAACATCCGTAGGCACTCCTCAGCGAATGAAGGATGTCGTAAGGCTCATCACCGACGGTGAGCAGAAAATCGTGGTTCTCTCAGCCATGTCTGGCACCACCAACTCACTCGTGGAGATATCCGACTATCTCTACAAGAAGAACCCCGAAGGTGCAAATGAAACCATCAACACACTTGAACGAAAATACAAGAAGCACATCGACGAACTTTACACCACGCCCGAGATGAAGCAGCAGACCCTCGACTTCCTCAAAGAAGAGTTCAACTATCTGCGTTCCTTCACCAAGGGAATATTTACCATGTTCGAAGAGAAAATCATCGTCGGACAAGGCGAAATCATCTCCACCAACATGGTGACCAACTACCTCATCGAACAGGGTTACAACGCCGTGCTCATTCCTGCCTTGGAGTTCATGCGTACAGACAAGAACGGCGAGCCAGACCTTGAGTATATCCGCGAGAAACTGAAGGCGCAACTGGAAGAGAATCCGGGGAAAGAAATCTACATCACCCAAGGGTTCATCTGCCGCAACGCATACGGTGAGATTGATAACTTGCAGCGTGGAGGATCCGACTATACCGCATCACTCATCGGTGCCGCTGTGGGTGCTTCTGAAATTCAGATTTGGACAGACATCGACGGAATGCACAACAACGACCCTCGTTTTGTCGATAAGACCTCCCCTGTCAACCACCTCCATTTCGAGGAAGCAGCAGAATTGGCATACTTCGGTGCCAAGATTCTGCACCCCACTTGCGTGCAGCCAGCCAAGTATGCAGGCATCCCCGTCAAACTCCTCAACACGATGGACCCAACCGCCCCGGGCACCGTCATTAGCAACGAAACTGAGCATGGCAAAATCAAGGCTGTGGCTGCGAAGGATAACATCACAGCCATCAAAATCACCTCTTCGCGAATGCTGCTGGCATACGGATTCCTCCGCAAAGTGTTCGAGATTTTCGAGTCCTACAAGACTTCCATCGACATGATTGCCACGTCCGAAGTGGGTGTCAGCGTGTCTATCGACAATCCTGCACACCTCACCTCTATTGTCAACGAACTCAAGAAGTTTGGCCATGTGCAGGTGGACAACGACATGTGCATCATCTGCGTGGTGGGCGACCTCGACTCAGAGAACGTCGGCTTCGAGAGCAAGGCAACAGAGGCTCTGAAAGACATCCCTGTCCGTATGATTTCTTACGGCGGTTCCAGCCACAACATCTCGTTCCTCATCTCTGCCGAGGACAAGAAGAAGGCACTCCAGTCACTCAGCGACCACCTGTTCAACTAATACACATTATTTATATATATGGCAATTGCATTCAACGTAGATAGATTGGCGAGCATCCGCACGCCATTCTATTTTTACGACACAAACATCCTGCGTCAGACACTCGACGCCATCAACACAGAGACACAAAAACACGACAACTACTTCGTCCATTACGCAGTCAAGGCCAACACCAACCCCAAAATCCTCCAAGTGATTCGCGAGGCAGGGCTTGGCATCGATTGCGTTTCGGGTGGAGAAATCGAGCAGGTGCTCAAGGCAGGCTTCCCCGCCAACAAAATTGTTTTCGCAGGAGTCGGGAAGAGCGACTGGGAGATAGAACTGGGGCTTGACAAGGGCATCTTATGCTTCAATGTCGAAAGTATCCCCGAACTGGAGGTCATCAACGAGATTGCCGCTCGCAAAGGCAAGGTAGCAACCGTCTGCTTCCGCATCAATCCCAACGTTGGCGCCCATACCCATGCCAACATCACCACGGGGCTTGCCGAGAATAAATTCGGCATCGACATGCAGGATATGGAGCACGTCATACGCCTCGCACAGCAGATGCAGAACGTGCAGTTCAAAGGCCTGCACTTCCACATCGGCTCCCAGATACTGGAGATGGACGATTTCATCGCTCTTGCCCATCGCATCAACGACCTGCAAGACCAACTCGAGGCTGCAGGCATCCAACTGGACATCATCAATGTGGGTGGCGGTCTCGGTGTCGATTATCAAAACCCGCAAGCCAACCCCATCCCGAACTTCAAGGACTTTTTCGCCGTCTATCAGCAGCACCTGAAGTTACGTCCTCACCAGACCCTCCACTTCGAGTTGGGTCGAGCCATCGTGGCACAGTGCGGTGCCCTCATCGCCAAGGTGCTCTATGTGAAAGAGAATGCCATCAAGAAGTTCGCCATTGTTGATGCCGGCATGACTGACCTCATCCGTCCCGCCCTCTACGATGCCCATCACCGCATCATCAACCTCACCAGCACGGCTACCAAGGAAGATGCCTACGACGTGGTGGGTCCCATCTGCGAATCCAGCGACGTGTTCGACAAAGACATCCCGCTGCCCAAGACCCGTCGCGGCGACCTCCTTGCCATCCTTTCCGCCGGTGCCTACGGCGAAATCATGGCATCGGGTTACAATTGCCGTCCACTGCCTGTCGGCTATACGATCGAAGACCTGGCATAAGACAGAATTGCCGATGCAAACGACACAATGTCAGACAAATGCCAGTGTTTAACGCATTGGCATCTTTTTTGTCGCATCGACAGACATCAAAAAACAACCCAAATTATGGCAAAAGATACAAAGATAGAAGAAGAGGAACTTCTCAACGAAGAAGTGAAGGAGGAAACTCCTGAAGAAGTCTCTGCCGAAACACCTGCTGCAGAGGAAGAAACAAAAGAACCGACACCCGAAGAGAAGATTGCAGAACTGGAGAAGCAGATTGCCGACCTGAAGACGCAACAACTCTACAAGGTGGCTGAGTTTGACAATTTCCGCAAACGTGTGATGCAGGAGAAGGCAGACCTCATCAAGTACGGCGGCAGCAAGGTCATCACCACCCTTCTCCCCATCGTCGATGACCTCGAACGTGCACAGCAGAACATGGACAAGTTTGAAGACGTGGCAGCCGTGAAGGAAGGTCTGAACCTCATCATCGACAAGTTCTTCAAACTGTTGGCTCAGGAAGGCCTGCAAAAGATGGACGTAGTGGGTCAGCCTTTCGATGCCGACCTGCACGAAGCGATTGCCACGGTGCCAGGACTTCCCGCCGACCAGAAGGGGAAGGTCATCGACTGCATGATGGCTGGCTATACACTGAATGACAAAGTAATCCGCTACGCCAAAGTAGCAGTGGCAGAATAAAATCCCATGGCAAAAAGAGATTTCTACGAAGTGCTGGGCGTGTCGAAGACGGCATCGGACGATGAGATTAAGCACGCCTACAAAAAGATGGCCATCAAGTATCACCCCGACCGCAATCCGGGTGACAAAGAGGCAGAAGAGAAGTTTAAGGAAGCGGCAGAGGCATACGATGTGCTTCGCGACCCCGAGAAGCGTCAGCGGTATGACCAGTTCGGCCCCGATGCGTTTGGTCCCAGTGCTGGCGGCTTTGGCGGTGGACAAGGCATGTCGATGGATGACATCTTCAGCATGTTCGGCGACATCTTCGGCGGAGGCTTCGGAGGCGGATTCAGCGGCTTCGGAGGGTTCGGCGGGGGTGGTCAGCGTCGCAAGCCTGTCTATAAAGGTCAAGACCTGCGGATGCGTATCGAACTGGACCTCAACGACATTGTGAATGGTGTAACGAAGAAGTTCAACGTGCGTACCGACATCACCTGCCCCCATTGCAACGGCACAGGCTCGGAGGATGGGCAGGAGACGACTTGCAGCACCTGCAACGGACAGGGTGTTGTGTACAAGACTCGCCAAACCATGCTCGGCGTGATGCAGACACAGACCGTCTGCGACACCTGCGGCGGCGAGGGCAGCGTCATCAAGAACAAGTGCAAGCATTGCAACGGCGAAGGCATCGTCAAGGGCGAGAAGCAAGTGGAGGTTGACCTTCCGGCAGGACTTGTCGAGGGCTATGCCTACAACTTCCAAGGCAAAGGCGGTGCAGGACGACGCGGCGGCGTGAACGGCGACTTGCAGATTCTCGTACACGAAAAGCCCAATCCCGACCTCGTGCGTGACGGCTGCGACCTCGTTTACAACCTTCTGCTCACCATTCCACAGGCAGTGCTCGGCACCTTGCTCGAAGTGCCAACCCACGATGGCAAGGCGAAAATCACCATCCCGTCAGGCACCCAGCCAGGCACGGTGCTCCGTCTGAAAGGCAAGGGCATCCCCGACATCAACAGTTACTCCCATCAGCGAGGCGACGAAATCATCAACATCTCTGTCTATATGCCAGAGGCACTGAACAAGGAAGAACGCCGAGCCATCGAGACACTTGCCAATGGCGACAACGCTAAGCCATCGCCCAGTATCAAGGACAAAATCTTCAGCCACTTCCGAGCCTACTTCAAGAAGTAGCATGACACCCCCTTTTTAGGGTATTTGACTGATATAGAAGGGTATTCAATAACGGAAAACGTTACTGAATACCCTTTTTATGTGATACACGAGGTGAAAAATCACATCTTTTAGGTATTGCGGCATCCCCAAAAAGTCCGTAACTTTGCAGCGGAAAACGGAAGTAGGCGACGAAGCCACCGCTTCTCCCCACCCTTCCGGACATCCTTGCTTTTCACAAGCAATCTTTACTCATAATAATAATGAAACCCATGTCGTGAGACACCGTTTTATCAGAATTACGTAAACCATAAAATGTTAGAGACAAAAAAGCCGCCTACCTTGTTCGTGACGAATAGGATAGGCGGTTTCTCGTTGCTCAGAAAAATTTATTGTGTAAAAGTACAATTTTTTTCAAAAAAATTTTGGTAGTAAACAAAAAATGACCTATATTTGCACATCAAAACAGATTGTGTATGAGAAAATCTTTACATAACACACTAAAAGTCCTTCTAATGATTGGTTGTCTGTCCATGCCTGTAGCGATGATGGCGCAGGATGTACAGCAGCACAACGCCGTTGAGATGGAGCAGAACCAGATTTCGGTGACAGCAAGCGGAACGAACCTGCGTGTGAAGAATGCCGACGGACTGGTTATCGAGATTTTCAGCCTCACAGGCGAAAAGGTCTTCACCCAGCGAATCGAAGGCTCCTCCAAGAGCATCGACCTTGCCAACCTCCAGCGTGGCTACTACATCATCAAAATTGGCAAATATACCCGCAAGGTTTACTTGCACTAAACAACGAACTCCTTTTTATCTCCCCATATTGTGTAGATGTCCTCACAAAGACATCTACACTTTTTTTGTGCCAATAGCCTCATTTTTTGTTGTGAGCCTATCATTTATGATGGTACAAAAAACAGAACCTCGGCACAAATGGGCTTGTGCCGAGGTTCTGTTTAGAATATTCCAAAATCACAGATTCTCTATCGAATGTCGCTCACCTTGATGACATCCTTGTCGTTGTAGTCGAGATTTTCGCCTGCCATACCCCAGATGAAGGTGTAGTAGTAGGTGGCGGAGGCGGCGTGGATGGACCATTCGGGCGACATGATGGCTTGCTCGTTGTGGAGCCATACGACGCGGCTTTCCTGCGGTTCGCCCATAATGTGGCTAATGGTCTGTCCGTCGGGCAGGTTGAAGTAGTAGTAAGCCTCGATGCGGCGACCGTGGGTGTGAGGTGGCATGGTGTTCCACACACTACCCTCTTGCAACTGCGTCAAACCCATCTGCAACTGGCAAGGGCCTTCTTCGAGAGCGGTGTTGACGATGAGTTGGTAGATGGTGCGTTGGTTAGATTCAGCCAATGTGCCGAGGGGCTTTTCCTTCGTGCCGATAATGGTGGCTTTGCGGCTTTGCACTTTGCCGTTCTTGCGACCGTCGAGGGTAATCCACTGGGTCTTGTAGTGCTGATGAGCCGTGGCTGAGTTGAGATAGAACTTGGCAGGATTGGAGGGGTCAACAGAACGGAATGTCACGTTCTGGTTAGACTCGATACCCTTTCCATTCTTGTCTTTTCCGAGGTTGCCACGACCCACATAGAGGGCTTCCTTGGAACCAAGCCTGTATTCGGTGCCGTCCACAGTCACAATGCCCTCGCCTTGACCGCAGTTGATGATGCCCAACTCGCGATTGAAGAGAAAATAAGGGGCACGGAGTTCGGGGAAAGCCTCCAGTTTGAGTTCCTTGCTGACGGGCATGGCACCGCCGAAGATGAAACGGTCGTACATGGAATACGTCAGGTTGATTTCGTCGGGTGCCATCACCTTCTCCATGACGAAGCGTTCACGAAGCGTCTTGGTGTCGTAGTGCTTCACGTCTTCAGGATGGCAAGCCGTCTGAAAGTTTACATGCTGCTGGGCAGAAGCCGTCAGCGAAGCAGCCAATGCTGCGAGAAAAAGGATTTTTTTCATGTTAGTTATAAGTTAGTTAATTGATTTTCCATTTTTGCAAACTGGGATTCTCCGTTTTTACAGTATCAATATGAGTAGTACGCATCTTCTCTTGTTTTTTATATTCATCGAGTTTTTGCATGTTTTCAGCATCAAAAAGGGCATCAAAAAGGGATAGATTATCAAGAGCCCTACAAGAAGAGAATAATCCTATCAAACTCGCCACAAGAATGACGACAAAAAAAATCTTCTTTCTCATATTTGTAAGAATTTATCTCTTATTAATAAGGATTCGATTCCATACCACCAGACCTACAGTAATGGCTGTGAGAATACCAGCACCAATCCACTTCAGGTATTTCACACAGGCATAGATGACATAGCCGAAGAGCGAAGAAGCAAAGTCCATCGCACCCGCCTGGAACCCTTCGGGAATCTGGGCAGCCTTGTCCTGCGTAGCCTCAAACACCGTGTTGGCAGCCAGCGTGAAGGCAGGAGCCATGTCGGTGACGAAATAGAGACCGATGGTGACAGTGACCAGACCGATGATGAACGTCTTCAACACATTACCCTTGGTGAAAGGCAGCACCATCACGAACACATAGAACATGCCCGCCAACGAAGCCAAGGGGAGGAACTGATTGCCTGCCTTCGACAAGGCGATGGCAAGCACCAGCGTGACTGGAATGAGCAGCAGCGATACAACCAACGTGGTGGGATGGCCAATCACCAGTGCTGGCGACATGCCGATGTAGATTTTCTTGCCCTTGAACTTACGCTTCACCACCTCCTGCGTCTTTTCCGAGATGGGCATCAATCCGTCGATAAACAGCCGAGTGATGCGAGGAATCAACTCCATGACGGCACCCATGGTGACACCCAGGAAGAGGATGTCCTTCAGGATGAACTTCACCCACACGTCTGTCATGCTCACCGTCCCCTGCGGATTCGTCTCCTGCAGAGCCGCTTCAAGTTTCAGACGATAAGCCTCCAAGTCTGCGAAATCCCCATAATGGGCAGCCACACCAATCAACGCACCCACAATGACACCCAGCACGATAGGTTCGCCCAGCACACCAAACTTCTTCTTCAGCCCCTCGGCATCGATGTCGAGTTTCGAGAAGCCCGGTATGCGGTCGAGCAGCCAGTTGATGATCATGGCAAACGGTGTGAAACTCTGGCAGAACGGCTGGGGAATGGAAATGCCCTCCATGTTGTCGTAGTAGCCCTGAAAGCGGTCAGCCGTCAGGTCCGCCATCACCAACGTGATGATATAGCACGAGATGGCGGCAAAATAGCCCCACAGCAGACTCTGGTCCATCACGAAGTAGGCCACGGCACCGATGAAGGCGAAGTGCCAGTAGTTCCAAAGGTCAATATTCACCGTGCGGGTGCACTTGGTAATCACCAACAGGAAGTTAACACCC
>CALAVF010000350.1 GCA_937892315.1 uncultured Prevotellaceae bacterium
CCACCAGCACCCTCGCCACCTACCATCTCCAAAACTACACCGAACTGGACTATGGCTTCCGACTCAACTACACGTTCTCTCTCACCTTCTTCGGCGAGACGGGCAAAGACTTTAACCTCTCCACCGACCTCACCCGCTACACCCGCCACGGCTACGACTCGCCAGACATGAACACTCGCCACCTCATCTGGAACATCCAACTCACCAAACCTCTCTGCCACGGTCGCCTCGTCACCCGACTCACAGCCTTCGACCTCCTCGGGCAGACATCTCACATCTACGCCACCTATACCAGCACAGGCATGACCAGCATCTGGTACCGTTCCCTCCACCGCTACGCCATGTTCAGTGTGCAGTGGAAGTTCCAGAAGAATCCTACAAAATAACCTGATAGGAAATAGAGATTAGTAATGATTTTGGGGTTAGACAAGCACTGTTTATCAAAAAGTTAGATCAGCAAACGTTTAAAAACAGTGCGACCCTGCATCCATCGTGAGATGGGTGCAGGGTCACTTTTCATTTGATGAACTTCTAAGGAATGAAATTTTGAATGCCTTGAAGTTGCACGACTGCATCTTTCTTCAATGCCTTCCGCCTGACACCATCTTTGAAAGCATCCAGGTTGTGAAGGTCGGAACCGAAGAAACTATAATAGCCTTTCGCCAACAGCATTTGTGCCTTCTCCTGAGCGGGTTTGCCATATCCTCCCGCCAACGAAACGAGGTTCATTTGGAGTTTGACTTTCAAGGAATGAAGGTAGTCATAATCCTGTTCTTCCATATAGCGATAACGCTCGGGGTGGGCCAAAATGGGCTGATAGCCAGCCTCTTTGATACGCTTCAATGTCCCATAAAGATCCAACGGTGGTTGGAAATAGGATGTTTCCACCAAAAGATGATTCCCTTGAGTGCCAATAGGCAGCAAATCGCCAGCAGCAAAACGGGCATCGAACAGGTTGTCCAGCATATTTTCCGCCGCCAAATTGAGTTTGATAGGTCCTTGATAGGCCTCTTGCAACTCGGCGTAACGGGCACGCAACTCATCCGTCGTGTTCGGTATGTCCTCCATGATATGCGGAGTCAGCCACACCTCAGCAATCCCAATCTCCTCATAATATTTCAACACATCAAGCGAGTCCCGCATCGACTGAATGCCATCATCCACCCCTGGCAGAATATGACTATGCCAATCGACAGCACCCCGAAAGATACCCGTATCTACCAATTTCTTTTTTGTGTTGAAAAAAAACATACCTGCTCCTTTTTTCTTATTAAAACGGCTCTCTCTCTCTTCTATCCACCACACAACTCAAGCCCTACGCACTCTACGAAAGCCCCAACAACGGCTTCAACTGATCTTCTTTGTAAAGAATCCAGACGGACGTGCCAAGGAAGGCAACGAAGAGGACAACAAGGACGATTTTGGAACGTCCCGGTCCTGACTTCTTCACAGGCACCGTGGCTCTCTGCAAAGTGGTAAACGAAGGTGTCTCTTCCTGCACTTTGGCTTCAGCCGCCATCACCGCCTGAGCAACTGTGTTGTATCTGTTGTACTTGAGTTGCATATCATTTTCCAAGTCAATGAGTTTCGTTCGTGCACTTTGCAGAATCATGTCTTGATTGGCGTCTGCATAGTCGGAGTATGCCTTTCTTGCTTCGTCATACCGCATTTTTGCCTCTTTCTCCTGTTGAAGGTTGAAATCGTAATCGATACGAGACTTCTGGGTTCGATACTCTGTGATGAAATCTTGCAGACGAGCCTGAACCGAATCCGCCATCGTAGCACAGATAAGAGGGTCTTGGTCAGTCACGTCAATGGTAATGACCAAAGTTTTGTCGTCCACGTCACACACAACCTTTTTCTCCAACGATTTAGCAATACGCGTCTGTGCCTTGGTCAGTTGGAAAGGATTAATAGTCGTTATCATTTCCGTTGTGTCTTCTTCGACAAAGAGCGAAGTAATAAAACCAATTGTGCTACCAATCATCGTACTCCACCAAGGGCGTTTCTGCTCATATCGAAGATAGTCGTAGTAGGTCATCATACGTGTACTATCTTTCTTATGTACAGGCACGTTGAACAGGCTGACCTTGAAGTCTGTCGAATTGACTAATTCGGGATAGAGCGTTGGGTAGAGAGCCTCTGTATTACCAGTCGTCTTAGAACCCATCTTCATACCAAACTGAGTGGCAAGTGCACTGAGAGAACCACTGCTACGAGTGGTGGACAACTCAGGAGCCAACAAGACTTCACACTTGTAGACATTGGGCAGTGACAACGTGTAGACACAAGCCAACACAAAAGCAATAGGAAGTACTTTATAATAGAGCGTCTTGTGCTTCAACAAGGCAGCAAAAAGTTGTCCAAAATCAATGTGGCTCTCCTCCTCTTGAGGTTCTATGTATTGTTTCTGTTCATCCATGTCTTTCTCTTATTTTGAAATCAGGTATGCCATTGAAGTAATCATCGATGCAAGCGAGGCGACAGAAGTGCCCATGCTGATCCACGACGTCAAATCCCAGAATCTCTTCTGCTTTCTACTGGGCACCACAATTTCGCTGCCCGGCTGCACTTCTGTGTGTTTGTCCAGTTTGTCCATCATGCCATTCTGATAAACAATGAAGGCTTTCTTCTTCTTGGCAGTCTCACCAAATCCACCCGCATTATCGATGTACCACTTTGCCCGCTTGCCATCCACGTAGGTAATGGTGTTGGGGAAATTCACGTCGCCCGAGATACGCACCGTTCCGTTATATTCAGGCACATCGATGTGGTCGCCCTCGCGAAGCACAATGTCGTATTGCCCACCTGGCTCCTTCATGGCTTTCTCCAAGTCAATGCCGATAGGGTAGCGGTTGTCCAGTTCCATCTTGTTCCATGCGATGGAATCCTTGTCGGTCAGCGTGCCTCTCAGAGTTTCCAAGGTGGATTGCTTGCGCAGACGCTCCTCCTCGTTCATGGTGCGTAGGAGGCGGGCACCCTTGACAAAAGCCCCCTGCGAAACGCCGCCAGCCATTTTGATAGCATCAGTCAGACGAAGATTCTTTTTCTCCAGCGTAAACGAGCCCTCATAGTTTACTTCACCTGTCACACGGATGTTTTTCGGCATCACATAACCAGGGCTACGACGCACGTGTACCACATCGTAAGGCTGAAGGGTAAAGTTGCGATCGCCCTTGATGAAAGTTCCGTCCTTGATATCAAACTGATAGGTTTGAGCAATTTGGTCATTCTTCTCTGTCGAATAAGGGTCGTTGATACGGCGACTCAAGTCCACTCGAGCCAAGGAGGCACCATCTCTCAAACCGCCAGCCATCACAATGAGGTCTTCGATGGTTGTATTGTCTGCAAACTCATAGTTGCCTGGGGTCATCACCTCGCCCGTGATGGCAAACCAACGCTCCTTGCGAAGTTCGTCTTGAGTCGGAATAAAGAGCACGTCCTCATTCTGCAAAGGAACATCAGCCACACTTCCGTCGATAATACCTTGAACATCTACAGGTATCACTTCCAGAGAACGATCCGCCTTCAGACGGTGAATCAAGGCATGTTGTGCAAAGGCATCCTCAGTCAAACCTGCAGCAGCCTGAATAAGACCCCGTACTGAACAGATGTCACTATTGAGGTTGAACTGTCCAGGACGGAACACGGCACCTTTTACCTCCACCATATTCTCATAACGGTTCAGAATAGCCTCTACTGAAACGGCATCACCGTCATCCACAGTAAAGGTGTTCATGTCAAACTCGTCAATATTGTGTACCGTATAGAAATCACCCGTCTGGCGAACAAGGCGTACAGACTTTTTATAAGCATCGCCTGTAAAGCCACCTGCGAAGTTCAACAAAGTGCCCACACTCTCATTGTGTCGCATCTCATAAAACATAGGACGTTTCACATTACCCGTGATACCCACCAAACACTCGTAAGGATCTACCTGAATAACGTCATTGTCCTGCAAGTTGATATTGCCAGCCAAGCGTCCATTAAGGATGTATTCATAAATATCGACCACAGTCACCAGTCGTCCACCACGGTAAACTTTGATGTTACGCAAAGTACCCAATGGTTTCACACCGCCTGCAGCATAAAGTGCGTGAAATACGGTGGCAAATGCCGACAAATTGTATGTACCAGGATTTCTCACCTCTCCCATCATGTTGATCATGATAGAACGAGTGTTGCCAACTGTTAATCGTATGCTAGAACCCGAATAGTGAGAGCCAACGGTACCTCTAATTTTACTCTGAGCCTCCTCAACCGTAAGCCCGCTCACATGTACAGGACCTACACCTGTCACCGTGATGGTTCCCTCGGAAGAAATCGTGTGTATCAAGGTCTTCTGCGATGCCCCATAGATGTCAATGACCAATTGGTCGCCCGGTCCTAAGACATAATTCTGGGGAGTGGGAAGATTGACATTAACTCCTTGACGGTGGCTGAACACATCATGTCCAAACACTCTTTTCCCATCAGCCTCTCCTTGCACGTTTTGGGTGGCCTTCACATCACGCTCTGCCTCTGCATGCTCTTCCGCAGCATCGGCATAGACTTCGCCTGTTGTACCGCGGCGGGCGGTTGTCAATTCTTGTGAAGTTGTACCATCAGTATTACCCTTCATGCGTTCTGTTGCCATCGTAACAGCACCTTCTGCATTGGCAGAAGTCCCACGTTCGTTCACTTGAGAGTCATACTGATTGCGAAGACGTCTGATTTGCTCCACTTCTACACCGCGCTGCATCAGTTGCGTCGTTATTTGTGCCTGAGAAGCCCCTGCTTTTGTTCTGTTCTTTATAAAGCTTATTACCTGTGAATCGGTCATCTGCGCAAAAGCACCTGCTACCGTTGCAATACAAAATAGTGTCGCCAATAAAAATCGTTTCATAGATATCACAAACTTTTTATTTTGACTGCAAAGTTACGACTTTTTCCCCTAAACCCATTAAAAGTTCTCCTTTTTTTGTTGAAAAACGAAAAAGATTTAATAATTTTGCACAACATTTCATCATTATGGCTGTAGAAGGAGAAGATTTCAAGGTTGACATTGACAAGGTTTTGAAGGACAAACTTGGTGATAAAGCCAAGTTCGTTCCTCCTTTTATCGTTACTTGGTTGAAGAATATCATCCATCAAGATTGGATGAACATCCACCTGTGTGGAGAAGGGAAAGGGCAGATTGGAGTGGAATGGCTCGACGGGTGTTTGGGATACCTCAACTGCACCACAAAGGTGCAGACAAACATCAACGGAGTGGTGCAAGAGGGGTTGGATGCTTTGCCAAGCAATGAGGGAGACCGCTACTTCACCATTGTGAGCAATCACCCACTTGGTGGGCAGGATGGTATTGCATTAGGTTCCATCGTCTGCCACAAGTACGACAGCCAAATGGTCTATCTCGTGAATGATATCTTGATGAATTTCAAGGGGCTGGCACCACTTTGTGTACCCATCAACAAAACGGGTCGCAATAGTCGGAACTTCCCCAAGATGGTAGAGGCGGCGTTCCAGTCAAAGAAAAATGTGGTGATGTTTCCAGCGGGACTGTGTTCGAGGAAAGGAGAGGATGGAGTCATCAAAGATTTGGAATGGAAAAAGACGTTCATCACCAAGACCGTTCAATATCAGCGAGACGTGATACCCGTGCATTTCTCGGGACAGAACTCCGACCGTTTCTACAACATCGCCCGTTGGTGCAAGCGGCTACACCTGAAGTTCAACTTCGCCATGCTGTACTTGGCAGACGAGATGTACAAGAACCAAGGCAAAACCTTCACGGTAACCTTTGGAGAACCCATACCGTGGCAGACATTTGACAAGTCGAAGACGCCGACAGAATGGGCACAGTGGGTCAAGGAAAAAGTGTACGCCCTTTGACGAGACCCCGCACCGACAAAGAAAACTAACGTAAACTCCCCAACGGAGAAAAACGACAACCATACAGAATGGAAGCAGAAATTATTGCACCCATCCCCAAAGAGGTGCTGAAAGCAGAACTTACCGAAGACAAGCGATTGCGAATGACCAGCAAGAGCAACAACGAGGTGTATGTCGTGACTTGGCAAGACTCCCCGAATGTGGTGCGTGAAATCGGCCGTCTTCGCGAAATTGCGTTCCGAGCCGCAGGCGGCGGCACTGGTCTCGATTGCGACCTCGATGAATTTGACACAATGGAGAACCCCTACAAGCAACTCATCGTGTGGAATCCTGATGACGAAGAAATCATTGGCGGCTACCGTTACATCCTTGGCCCCGACATTCGGCTTGACGAGAAAGGGCAGCCTATCCTCGCCACCAGCCACATGTTCCATTTCTCCGACAATTTCATCCAGAACTACATGCCCTACACCATCGAGTTGGGACGTTCTTTCGTGACCCTCGAATACCAGTCCACACGCTCCGACAACAAGTCCATTTTTGCCCTCGACAACCTGTGGGACGGGCTCGGTGCCTTGGCTGTCATCATGCCTGGATGCAAATACTTTTTCGGCAAGATGACCATGTACCCCAGTTACAACCGCAAGGGACGCGACATGATTCTTTATTTCCTCAAGAAGCACTTTGGCGACAAGGAAGGCTTGGTCATCCCGACTAAACCTCTGGAACTGGAGCACGATTCAGAAGAGTTTGAAAAACTTTTCTGCGAAGACTCGTTCAAAGAGGATTACAAGATTCTCAACCACGAAATCCGTGCTCTCGGCTACAACATTCCCCCGCTCGTCAACGCCTATATGGGCTTGTCACCAACCATGAAGATGTTTGGCACCGCCATCAATTACGGCTTTGGCGACGTTGAAGAGACCGGCATCCTCATTGCCGTCAGCGAGATTTACGACCAGAAGCGAATCCGCTATGTGGACAACTTTGCCAAGGAACATCCAGAATATGTACGCATCACCAGCGGAGCCAACAAAGTCATCTACGAGCCAACCAACAAAAAGGAGTTGGAGGATGACTTCGACCCTGTAAAATAGTGGAGTAACACACATATATAATATAAAAAGAGGCACGAAACATCAGTTTTCATGCCTCTTTTTTTGTCATTACAAACAAAATAACTACTTTTGCACAAAATTAAACAATTTGTGTAAACTCAAGACTATGGCATTTACAAGAATTACCGCTGCAGAGGCTGCAGCACTCATCAAAAATGGTGACAACATTGGTCTGTCAGGCTTCACACCTGCCGGCACTCCCAAGGCAGTGACTGCCGAAATCGCAAAGATTGCTCATGCTGAGCACGAAGCAGGCCGTCCCTATCAGATTGGCATCTTCACAGGTGCATCCACCGGTCAGTCTTGCGACGGCGTGCTCTCCGACGAGCAAGCCATCCGCTACCGTGCACCATACACCACCAACTCCACCTTCCGCAAGCACCTGAATGCTGGCGAAATCGCATACAACGACATCCATCTCGGCATGATGGCACAAGACCTTCGCTACGGTTTCTTGGGCGATGTCGATTGGGCAATTATTGAGGTGTGCGCTATCGAAGACGATGGTAAAGTATATCTCACCGCAGCCGGCGGCATCTCTCCCACAGTGGCACGTCTGGCAAAGAAAGGCGTTATCCTCGAGTTGAATGCCTTCCATTCGCCCAACTCTAAGGGCATCCACGATGTCTATGAGCCACTTGACCCGCCTTACCGCAAGCCCATCCCAATCGAGAAGGTGACCGACCGCATCGGCACACCTTACCTCCAGATTGACCCCAAGAAGATTGTAGGCGTAGTGGAGTGCAACCTGCCTGACGAGGCACGTGCCTTCAAGGATGCAGACCCCATCACCGACAAGATTGGCGAGAACGTTGCCCACTTCCTCATGGGCGAGAAAAAGCGTGGCATCATCCCTCCTGGTTTCCTCCCATTCCAGAGCGGTGTAGGCACCACTGCCAACGCCATCCTCTTTGCCCTCGGTTCCAACCCCGAGATGCCGGCAATGGAAGTGTACACTGAGGTGCTGCAGAATGCCATCGTTGACCTCATGTTCGAGGGCAAGGTGAAGTGTGCATCTACTTGCTCGCTCACCGTCACCAACGACAAACTTCAGAGCATCTACGACAATATCGACTTCTTCAAAGACAAACTCGTGCTTCGTCAGTCAGAGATTTCCAACAACGCAGAGGTCATTCGCCGTCTCGGACTCATTGCCATCAACACAGCCATCGAGGTGGACCTCTACGGACACGCCAACTCAACCCAGATTTGCGGCACGAAGATGATGAACGGCATCGGCGGTTCGGGCGACTTCGAGCGTAACGCCTTCCTCAGCATCTTCACCTGCTCGTCCGTAGCCAAGGGTGGCGCCATCTCCGCTATCGTGCCTTTCTGCAGCCACGTTGACCACACCGAGCACGACGTGAACATTATCGTGACCGAGCAGGGCGTGGCAGACCTCCGCGGCAAGAGCCCCATCGAGCGTGCTCATGCCATCATTGAGAACTGTGCTCACCCCGACTACAAGCAACTTCTTTGGGACTACCTCAAGATTTCGCAGAAGGGGCAGTCATGGCACAACCTCGCTGCCACTCACGCTTTCCACGACACCTTCATCAAGGAAGGCGACATGCACAAAGTGGACTTCAGCAAATTTGCCTAAAATTGAAAAACTCAATTCTTCAATTTTTCAACATTTCAAGTCTCCATGAAGTTTATTTCCTGGAATGTAAACGGACTCCGTGCCGTGTGTGGCAAGGGTTTCTCTGAGACCTTTGCCACACTTGACGCGGATTTCTTTTGCCTGCAAGAGACCAAAATGCAGGCAGGACAACTCGACCTCGCCTTCCCTGGCTATCAGTCCTTCTGGAACTATGCCGAAAAGAAGGGCTATTCGGGCACAGCCATCTATACCAAGCACGCCCCCCTCTCCGTGGTCTTCGGTTTGCCCGAAGACATCATCTCCTCCCTCCCCGACAACGGATGGCTCGACATGAACACCGAGGGACGCGTCATCACGCTCGAATACGAGCAGTTTTTTGTCCTGACGGTCTATACCCCCAACTCGCAGGACGGGCTGAAACGCCTCGACCAACGCATGACGTGGGACGATGCCTTCCGCCTCTACCTTCAGCGTCTTGACGCCCAGAAGCCAGTCCTCATTTGTGGCGACATGAAC
>CALAVF010000351.1 GCA_937892315.1 uncultured Prevotellaceae bacterium
TAAGCATCTGCTACCGTAGGAAAGGAATGCCCTTTGATGCCTGTTTCCAAGGCTTTGTCTGCTACCTGCGGTGACGAGATGGCACGATGGGTGGAAGCTTGCGTAAAATAGAATTGCGTGGGACGATGGTCGGCAATATCTTTCAGTAATGCAAGCACACTATCGATGTCTTTGTCATCAACCATGCCGAAAACGAGGTGCAACACGTCAGCCGGTTGCGCCTTTATTTGTGGGGCGAGATAATGCCACCCGGCCAGGTTGTGTCCGGTGTCACAAATGACAAGGGGTGTATGTTGTAGTGTTTCCCAACGGCCACGAAGGCCTGTAAGTGAGCAGACGTGGGAGAGGGCGTATTCGATGAGTTTCGTGTCGAAGGGCTGAGTCTGTCTGGGTAGTATTTTTGTTCTCTCTAATACATGAAGTGCACAGAGGATAGTACGCAGATTTTGTTTTTGATAGTTTCCTTTCAGTTCAAAAACATCTTGAAGCTGCTGTTCTGGGGCAGAAAGCTCCTCGGCGAAGGTTATAGGTGCCTGCATCTCGTCGGCCTTTAACCTGAAGACAGACATCGTCTCAGACGTAGTTTCACCGATGACTACAGGCACGCCATGCTTGATGATGCCTGCCTTTTCGCTGGCTATTTCTGTAAGGGTGTGGCCAAGGAACTGGGTATGATCCAGTCCGATATTGGTAATGACGGATAGGATAGGGGAGATAATGTTCGTACAGTCGAGACGTCCGCCCATTCCCACCTCGATAACGGCAATGTCAACTTTCACATCTGCAAAATACTTGAATGCCATTGCTGTAACCACCTCAAAGAATGAAGGTTGTAGAGGTTCGAAGAACGCACGTTCTTTCTCAACAAAATTGATGACATAGTCTTCAGGAATAGGCGCTCCATTATAACGGATTCGCTCATTGAAATCCACCAGATGGGGCGACGTGAACAAGCCGACTTTCTGCCCCGTGGATTGCAGGATGGCAGCCAAGGTGTGCGAGCAGGAGCCCTTTCCGTTTGTCCCCGCCACATGGATGGTCTTGAACCGCCTGTGGGGATGCCCGAAATGTTCGTCCAGTTGATGCGTGTTGTACAGCCCTTCTTTGTAAGCATCGCCACCCACATGCTGGAAAAGTGGTGCCGACGTGAACAGATATTGGATGGTCTCTTGATAATTCATCTTCTTACTTTTTCTTTTTTGTTATTCTCTTGCAAAGGTACACTTTTTCTGCATTCAAGACAAATTGTCCCCCTTTTATTTCTCGTTTTCATTTATTATGGCTATCTTTGTGGCGATAAATGAAATGAGATGAAGAGACACGGCATCCATGTATTGGCGGTTGGGGCATTGTTGGCGACGATGCTCACTTGTCTTGTGGCATGTGGGCAGATGGAGAATGAAGAGCGGAACGCCGTTGACTCTTTGAACATGCTGGCATATCAGACGAAATATGCTTCGTTGGACAAGGCGAAAACCTATGTGGACGAGATTTTTGCCAACTATTCGGGAGGAAGTTACAAAGATGGATTGCATGAGGCGTGGCTGAACCTGGGTGACATCTATGGCATGAAAATGGATTACGACTCTGCCCAGTGGTGCTACAAGGCGGTGCTTGACGAGAGTGGCAACGACTTGATTTGCAGCATTGCGGACGTGGACATGATGTCTGTTTGCCTGATGACCTCCATGAATAAGGAGTTTTACGACTATCGGGGCGATGCACAAGAGCGGTTTGCCAACATCGCAGACGAAAGCGGCGAGATGGACGAGCATCAGCGGCTGTTGTGGGATGCGGTGCAGGTGGAATATCATTTTGTGTCGGTCAATTATTTCATCAAGATGCGTCAGGATGAGGGTGTCGCAGAAGAGTATGCATGGTTGGACAAAAACAAAAACTTGTATGCTGCCGACACCACCCAAATATCTGCCTATATGTTCCTGAAGTCGCTCTATAGCGTGAAGAATGGCAACTCGATGGACGACATGCAACGCAACCTGGTTCGGCTGCTGTCCATGAGTTTGCAGAACGGCAATGTCTATTTTGAGGCTTCGGCATTGAACAGCCTTGCAAGTTTCATGCTGACCAACGGAGAAATGAAACCCTCGCGCAAGGTGTTTCTGGAAGAGTTGATTGGGGAGAATGGCGATGAGAATCTGGTGGAGAAACTGGCAATCCGTTCGCTTCGTCTGGCAGAGCGATATGGAAACCGTTTTGTGCAGACAATGGCGCTGGTGACGCTTTCCGATTATTACCTGAAGCAAGGAGAAGACAGCCTCGCTCTGGAGCAGATGGAGTCGGCTTTGAGCCTCATCAACGCCCATCATCGTGAAGCCAATCGGACGACATCGGAAGAAAAGGGGACGGACGTTCTCTATGCCTATTCAAACGTAGAAGACACCATCTCCACCGAGATGAAATGGATTGCCAACCCCGACATTGTGACTGTGCCGGAGTGGATGGCGTTGGTGCGTGAGCAGTTGAGTGTGATATATGGTGCGATGGGCATGAAAGCCGAATCCGACTATAACCACAACATCTATTTTGACATTCTCGATGCCACTCGCCAAGACCAGCGTGTGCAGCAGGAGGAAGACAACCTGAACCACGAAGAGCGGATGCTGAACATTCTCTTGTGGGGCTTTGGCTTGGCTTTTGTGGCTTTGGTGTGGATACTCATTATATATAATAGGAGAAGCCGCAAGGAGTATCACGAGAAGGTGGACATGCTGGGCAAGGTCGTTGACATCTGCAAAAATCTCTCGTCTGCCCTTTCTGACGAGGTGGAGGATGAGGATGGCTTGAAGGCTGCCCTGCATGAAGCCTCTGATGCAGATGTCGAGACGCTGTTTCCGCAATTCAAAGGGCAGGACTGGACACAGGGCGACTTGACGGAGTTGAAGGGGCTTGACCGAGAATTGTTTCATGTCTTGCTGGTCTTTTATGAATGGATGAAGCAGAAGGGTTTGCAATTCTTGGAATATACCAAAGAACAGCGACGGTTAGAGAGTGAAACCTATGTGTTTGAGAAGCGTTTCGAGGGTTACAAGCGGCAATATATCGAGAAACTGACCTCCATGTCTATCGTGAACGGCATCACACCTTTCCTCGACCGTGCCTTGCGTGAGGTGAACAAGTTGAAGACCGAAAAGGACATGGACGAAGGGATGGTGCGTGAACGCTTCCTCTATCTGAGCGAACTGATTGATAAAATCAACGAATATAATGATGTCTTGGGACATTGGGTGAAGATACGACAAGGCATGGTGACACTCAACGTGGAAAGTTTTGCCTTGCAGCCTCTTTTCGACACCTTGAAGCATGGTGCCAAGACGTTTGACATCAAGGGCGTGGCATTGCAGGTGCAAGATACACCAAGCATGGTGAAAGCCGACAAGTCACTCACGCTCTTCATGATGAACACGCTGCTGGACAATGCCCGCAAATATACCCCCGAAGGTGGAGCCGTCACCCTGTCTGCCGAAGAGACTGATACGTATGTGGAAGTTTCGGTCAAAGACACGGGGCATGGCATGTCGGCAGAAGATGTCAACACCATCAACAACTCGAAGGTGTATGATTCCAGCAAGATTGGTGTTGCCGGCAAAAATGCTGAAGACATCAAACAAAACAAGGGCTTTGGTTTCGGATTGATGAACTGCAAGGGCATCATTGGCAAGTATAAGAAGACAAACGCTTTGTTCAACGTCTGCGACTTTGGTGTGGAGAGCAAAGTGGGAGAGGGCAGCCGTTTCTTCTTCCGCTTGCCCAAGGGTGTGGTGAAAGCCGTCGTCAGCCTTTTGATGCTGTTCACCTGTGGCAATCTCTTGGCTGCCGACGATTTGCAACGAGCCAGCAGTTATGCCGACAGCATTTTCTCCTGCAACGTACAGGGCGATTATCAGGATGCCATCCTCTTTGCCGATTCAGCCATTTCCTGCCTGAATGCCCACTACCAAGCGACTCATCCTCACGGTAAGCATCTGATGTCTTTGGCAGGAGCGGACATGGCAGAGTTGGAGTGGTGGAAATCGGGAGTTGACACCGACTACGAACTGATTATCAGCATTCGCAACGAGGTGGCAATTGCAGCCTTGGCAATCAACCGAAACGCACTCTACCATTATAACAGCGAGGTCTTCACTCGGCTCTACAAAATGACCAGTACCGACCCGACGCTGGAGGATTATTGCAACAACATCAGAATTGCCAACCGCAACAAGAAGACGATTGTCATCTTGCTGGGCATCTTGATTGTCTTCATGGTGTCCACTTATTTCATTCTCCACTATCGTCACTATCAACTCTTCCTTTTCAACTTGAGGCAGTTCATTCAGTTGAACAACAACGTGTTTTCCTCCACCTCTTCCGAACTGTCTCATGTGTTCCACCAAGGATTGTCCGACATCAAACCTGCCGATACCGTGGGAGTTTTGACCACCTCGAAAAGCAATCCCGACCAGTTCCAGTTCACCTTTACGGGAGATACAGCCGAACGTGAGGGGTATGAAGCCTTGATGCGTTCTGCCTATGTGCAGAAAAGGGAAGTGCATAGCCGCAATGGACATTTCTATGCTTATCCGCTGTATGTGCCAGGCACGGATGATGCCTCCTTGACAGGCGTGATGGGCGTTCGATTCAGCGATGTGAAACTGACGGCAGAAGAAGAGTTGATTGTTCACCTTGTGGCACAGTTCATGAGCATTCACTCCTATTTCTCCTATCAGAAGGTGGCAGAAATGGACGAACTCATCGAGCAGAAGCAAGAGGAGCACTTGCGTGTCGATAACGAGCAGCAACGGGTGTATGTGCAGAATCAGATTATGGATAACAGCCTCTCCACGCTGAAGCACGAGACCATGTACTATCCCAACCGCATCAAGCAGATTGTGGATGCCGCCCTGAATGCTCCCGACTTTCAAATCACGGAGTCAACCATCAGCGACATCGACGAATTGCTGTCATACTACAAGGAAATCTTTACCATCCTCAGTTCTTGTGCCGGCAAGCAGGTCGAGAAGGTGCTTTTCAAACGAACGCTCTTGTCGGCTCAGACGATAGGAGAAATGGCGACACGCTCTTTCCAACGCCAAAGGAAAAAACAGTCGAAGGGTGGGGCATTGAAGGTTTCAACCAAGCAGGGACTTCGTGTGCAAGGCGACAAAATTTTCCTCCAAACACTCATCGACAACATCATTTCGCTCTATTTTGAGCGCCAATCTGGCGGAGATTTGCTGCTCGATTTTGATGTTTCAGATGGTTTTGCTAAATTTGCATTCACAGATACAGCCTACCGATACAACGAGGAGGAAATTTCGCAACTGTTCTACGTGGATAATGTCAAGTACGACACCATGAGTGACAGCCTTTCAGGAGTGCAATATCTGCTGTGCCGCCAGATTATCCGTGAGCACGATGCCTATTCCTCTCGTCGTGGATGCCGCATCTATGTGGAAAACAACGAAGAGGGGCAAGGCTCCCGATTCGTTTTCACCCTTCCCCAAGCATGAGGGAACGCCATCGTTAAATGGTCAATTGTCAAATCGTAAATAGAAGAATTATGGAACCTTTCAAAGTAATCATAGTAGAAGATGTTGCCCTCGAAATGAAGGGCACGAAAGAGATTTTCCGTTCTGAGATTCCAGAAGCAGAAATTGTCGGCACCGCCATGAACGAAACCGAACTCTGGAAACTCATGCGTGACAACCAGCCCGACCTCGTTTTGCTCGACCTTGGTTTGGGTGGCTCAACAACCGTCGGCGTTGATGTGTGCAAGCAGTTGCGTCGTCGCTATCCCGATGTGCATGTGCTCATCTTCACGGGTGAGGTGCTGAACGAAAAACTTTGGGTGGATGCCCTCGATGCAGGTACCGATGGCATCATCTTGAAGAGTGGCGAACTGCTGACCAAGGGCGATGTGCAGAGCGTGTTGAATGGCAAGCGGATGGTGTTCAATCAGCCCATCTTGGAGAAGATTCTGCAGCGTTTCCGCAAATCTGTCCTCAACGAGTCCATGCGTCAGGAGGCTTTTCTCGACTATGACATTGACGAGTACGATGAGCGTTTCCTTCGCCACCTTGCCTTAGGTTATACGAAAGACATGATTGCAGGGCTGAAAGGAATGCCTTTTGGTGTCAAGTCCATCGAAAAACGCCAAAACGACCTCACCAACCGTCTCTTTGGTGAAGACCATGGCAGCATCAATGCCACCCGTCTCGTCACCCGTGCTTTCGAACTTCGCATTCTTGACATTGACGACCTCGAACCCGACGAGGACTAAAAACACCAACCTTTCACCTGTAAACCTTCATCCTCTTCATGAACTACAAAAACATCATCAAGCAGGTGCTGCAATGCTATTTCATTGGCATTGCCGTCCTGCTTGTCGCTCTGCTTTTTGTGTCATGGGTTTTGAGCATTTACGTAGAGGGAATACAGGGGTTGCTGACTGCACGGGGCATACGTTGGATGTGCAGCAACATTGTGCCCAACTTTGCAGCGGTGTCGTTGGCAAAGCGTCTGATGGAAATGATGGCATTGAGCGTGCTGCTGGAATCAGGTATTTTCCACACCCTTCGTGGCCACATTTCTCTCAAGCAGAAACGAGCACTTCAGATGACCGGCATCTTCACGCTGATGGTTGTGGGCGTGTTTTCTTTGTTGTTGCTGTTGCCGAAAGCCGTGCTTCTTAGTGCATTCGGCACATTCCATAATTCGGCATTTTCAAAGGGGCTCTACGGACTTTTGCTTTGCCTTGCGATGTTTGTGGGGAATATCTATGGCTATACGTCAGGTAAGTTTTTACGCTTGTACGATTTCGTCCATGCCCATGTAAGTCTGTTTTCTTCTGTCGGCAACTATTTCGTCTTGCTCTTCATGGCAAGCCAACTGATAGGATGCCTCGAATTTACAGGCATCCTCACTTTGATGGGTGATAGCGACATGTTGATTTTTGTCCTGAAAGGACTGCTGTACAACATTCCTTTATTGCTTTACGTCTTGTTGCTGCTGTAGGTCTTGCAGAAATCCTTCAGTCCGCATCCCTTGCATTGGGGTCTCAGACTCTTGCACACATAGCGTCCGTGCAGGATGAGCCAATGGTGGGCACGGGGTATGAGTTCTGCGGGAATGTTTTTCACCAGTTCTTTCTCTACGGCATAGGGAGTGGTGCATTTGTCAGACACCAAACCGATGCGGTGGCTGACGCGGAACACGTGCGTATCGACAGCCATTGCCGTTTGATTGAACGCCACACTCAACATCACGTTGGCTGTCTTTCTGCCCACACCAGGCAGTTCAACCAGAGCATCGAAGTCGCCAGGCACTTCACCATTGTGCTTCTCCATCAGCATTCGTGCCATCTGCACCAAGTGTTCAGCCTTGCTGTTGGGGTAACTGACGGATTTCACATAGACGAACACGTCATCTTTCGTGGCAGCCGCCATCGCCTGTGGAGGGGGGAAGGCTTGGAAGAGGGCAGGGGTGACCATGTTCACTCGCTTGTCGGTACATTGTGCTGACAGCATCACAGCACACAGCAGTTGAAACGGGTCTTTGTATTCCAGTTCCGTGTTGGCTTCGGGCATGGCTGCCTGAAAATACTCGATGAAGCGAGTGTATCGTTCTTTCTTTGTCATGGATAAAAAACAAACTAAAAACGGAAAGTACAAGATGAAAAAATTGCTACCGCAACAGTTCGCCAAAATTGACGTACAAGTGCGGTAGCAAATTTCTCGTTTTTAGTTTTTGACTTTTACCTTTTATTCTGCAGCAGCCGGCAATACCGATACTGTGCTGCGATTCTCACGACCACGCTTGAAGGTAACGATACCATCAGCCAATGCGTAGAGTGTGTCATCCTTGCCAATACCTACATTCTTGCCAGGATAGTGCTTTGTACCACGCTGACGAACGAGAATGTTGCCAGCCTTTACTGTTTCACCACCGAAGTGCTTTACACCGAGTCGTTTTGAGTGTGACTCACGGCCGTTTTTAGAACTGCCGACACCTTTTTTATGTGCCATGTTGAAAAACTGTCTTAATTTGTTGAATAAATGAGATGGATTGAATGGGTCTCGATGGGCTTTAAGCAACCACGGACTTGATGAGAACCTGTGTGAACTGCTCGCGGTGGCCTCTCAGTTTGCGATAGCCCTTGCGGCGACGCTTGTGGAATACGAGAACCTTGTCACCTTTCACGAGTGGTTCAAGAACTTCGAGCACCACCTTGGCACCCTCTACTGTTGGAGTTCCTACTGTTACTGCACCGTCGTTGTCAACCAACAGTACCTTCTCAATCTCAACAGTTGCATTGGCTTCAACATCCTTGATGTGGTGAACGTAGAGTTTTTTGCCCTCTTCTACCTTGAACTGCTGACCCTGAATTTCTGCAATTACGTACATTTGTTTTTTTATTTGTTTAGGGTTGGATCGGGAGGCGAAGCACCGCTATGAGAAAACCGCCGAATGGTCACCCAGAGTCCTCTCTGTGCTCACTTGTTCGAGCCTTTCCGACATAAATCGGCTGCAAAGATACAACTTTTTCCCCATTCGACAAAATATTTTCTCCACATTTTTACCTCCCCATCCCTTTTTCTCTCCAACAAAGAAGATTTCTTGTAGCCGTATAACAATACACATCGTTCGCCCAAGGGCAATCTTGATGAAGGGTTGGAACAGGAGGGCGAGAGCCCCAAAGGTGATTGCCCATCCCTTTTTATTTTGTTGAAAGTATTGGTATGCCATTACTCCAAATGCAATCATTGACACGAAACGAACGAGCATGTAATAGCCGTAGGGCATGAGGCAAGGAAACGGATGAGTTTAGATACGAGGAGGATTCTATACCATTGTTCCCTGATGGTTTCTATGGCTCAAGTCAAGAAGGTTCTGACGTAACTCTTTCGGAATCATTGAAAAAAGAAAAGTCGATTCAACATTCCTCGTTGAGTCGGCTTTTCTTCTTGTAATTTCTATTTTACAAATTTTCTGATTTTTTTCTACGAATTCTGAACTAAGAATATTGATTATATGAGATTCATCTTTAGAAGCCTGAATTTTAATTTTTATTTTATTTTTTGGGCTTTTTTCCATTTAATATTAAAAAT